>CAZJOB010000152.1:0-5000 GCA_964547435.1 uncultured Desulfatiglans sp.
TGACCGTTCCTGCCGTCCTTTGCCTTTGCAGTTAAAGGAATAGTTGAGGGCGTCCTTTTCAGGATCGTAGTCAAAGATGACGGAGTCCGTGCCCTCGCTGAGAATTCGGTAACGCTCCGCCTGCCAGCGCAGCTGTTTGTCGCGCTGTTTCGCCTCGTCAATGTCGATGCAAAGGCCACAGAAGAAGGAATCGTCTCCATCCCTGCAATAGGGGACAGCAGTCAGCTGCATCCAACGCCAGCCGCCGCCCGTCTGGGCAAGGCGAAAGTCGCAGCACAGGCGCGCTTTCCTGCTGACCGCAAGATCATGCAGTTCGGCGAAGAACCTCTGGCGGTCGTCGGGGTGAACAGCCTTCTCCATGCGCTCGGGACCGCCGTCGGAAACGTTGCCCATCAGGGGACCCATGCCTTCGCCCCAACGGATTTCACGGATGCATCCGCCGGTAAAAACGAGAGTGACCACGCATCCAGAGATATTGGAAATGAAAGCCTGCAGCTTCTGCTCCTTTTCCTTCAGCTCCGCCTTCTTTTTCGGATTTATTCTCTTTATCAGTCTCCTTCTCTTCGCCCTTGGTCTCTTCCTCCCCTTCCGCAGATGCTGCTACCGCAGGTGCATTTACAACAGCCACTGTAAGATGCTCTTCCATTGCGGATCTGATTCCCTCGGGGAAGACGATATCACTGATACGCAGGCTTTCTCCGACATCAAGACCCGATACATCAAGGTCAAGATGTTCAATCAGCTTGTCAGGGAGGCATGATATTGTCATCTCTCTTCTTACATGCTGAAGAATCCCTCCATTTGTTATACCAACCGGGGTGTTTACCAATCTTATAGGAACATTAATAGTGAGTTCCTTGTCCATGGATATCTCATGAAAATCCGCGTGGATATAAGCACCTTTTATGGGGTCGGCCTGAAGTTCCTTCAGTATGACTGTTTTTTTGTCGCTGCCTTTTTCGGAAACAATCTGAAGGTCTATAATAATGTTATCGCTTTCCGTGTTCTTCATAACATTTCTTAAATCGGATCTCTCAACGGTCAGCATGACCGGGTCCGTCTTGGCACTGTAAAAAACCGCTGGGATCTTGCCTTCATTCCTGAATTTTTTTGCAGCTTCTTTGCCCTTTCGATCCCTGACCTGGGCAGATAAAGTGTGTTTGGCCATATGTTTCCTCCTGTGTTAGGCTATATTTAAAATGTTAGGGATTGGCCTTAATATATATTTAATATTAAATTAAACTAATCTTTTCACAAACAAAATTAAAGCATAATGCCTTTTCATAGGCATTATTATTAAATAAACAGGGTGCTTATTGAATGTGAATTAAATATTCTTTTTATGGCTTCTCCTAATAATTCAGCTACTGATAATACTTCTATTTTCGTGCACTTTTGCGATATTTCATTTAAAGGAATAGTGTTGGTCACTACCAGCCGGTCGATAGGGGACTTTTCCAGTCTTTCTATCGCTGGCCCTGATAAAACCGGATGGGTGCAACAGGCATAAATTGTCCCGGCCCCCTTTTTTTTCAGGGCTGCCGCTCCCTGGGTAAGGGTTCCTGCTGTATCAACCATGTCGTCCAGAATAACAGTGGTCTTTCCCTCGACCTCTCCGATAATATTCATCGCCTCAGATACATTGGGCGCGTCCCGCCTTTTATCGATAATAGCCAGAGACGCCGAAAGCCTTTTTGCAAAGGCCCTTGCCCTTTCAACTCCTCCCGCGTCCGGCGATACAACGACCAGGTCATCCTTAAAATGATTTTTCATGTATTTTAACAGTAAGGGAGCGGCAAACAGATTATCAACAGGAATGTTAAAATATCCCTGAATCTGTCCTGCATGAAGGTCAATTGATATAACCCTGTCGGCGCCGGCCGTAGTGATGAGATCGGCAACAAGCTTGGCTGAAATGGGAACTCGCGGTTTCACCTTTCTGTCCTGACGTCCGTAACCGTAATAGGGTATCACTGCTGTGATTCTTTTTGCAGAAGCGCGTTTTAAGGCGTCCATTATAATAAGAAGCTGCATCAGGTTATCATTTACCGGAGTGCAGGTGGACTGCAGAATAAATACATCCCTGCCTCTGATGTTTTCATGTATCTCTACCTGCGTCTCGCCGTCGCTGAAGGTCTTTGCCGATATCTTGCCAGGTTCGATTTCAAGATATTTGCAGACTTCCTCTGTTAATGCCTGATTGGATGTTCCCCCGAATAGTTTCATCTTATATCTCTTACTCTCCTTTAATTAACTAAAAAATGAAAAACACCCTTGAAAAATGGCTGGGGTGGGAGGATTCGAACCTCCGAATGCGGGCTCCAAAGGCCCGTGTCTTACCGCTTGACGACACCCCATTCCGGAGTGATTAATATACTATAATCTTCAGGCAATTCCACCTTTTACCAGAAATATTTTTCCCAGGTTTCTGCTTTTCAATAACCCTGCTGCATCAGCAGCCTTTTCTGGAGATGAAAACACACCAAAAACACTCGATCCGCTGCCTGACATAACAGCACCTTCCGCTCCGGCATCCATTAATTGAGTTTTGAGTGTATTAATTATTGGAAAACTGGTGGAAGTTACCCTTTCAAGGTCATTTTCAAGTATATCAGAAATGATAAATTCACCATTTTTTAAGACGTTATATATATAGCCATATTCATTTGATGTCAACTCCATTTTATAATTCCTGTATACCCATGGTGTGGATATTTTAACCGGAGGAGTTATAATCAGATACCAGAATTCCGGCCAGTTTTCAATAGGTTCCAGAATATCACCGATCCCCGTGGCAAGTGAAGGCACACATTTTAAAAAGAAGGGGACATCTGCGCCCAGTTTTACCGCCAATTCATGCAGATCATTGTCGGAAAGGGGCCCGCAAAAAATATTGTTGAGTGCAATCAGTGTGGCGGCCGCGTCGCTGCTGCCCCCGCCCAATCCCGCTGAAACAGGTATATTTTTTATCAGGCTGATAGAGACCCCTTTATCTAAGCCGGCTTGTGTGAGAAAGGACTCCGCGGCCCGGCATACCAGGTTGCTGCTGTCTGATGGAACGTCGATCCCTTGTGAATCAAGATTAATCTTACCTTCAGAGTTTGTCTCTATCTCCAGAATGTCAAACAGGGAGACCGGAACCATTATTGTGACGAGTTCATGGTAGCCGTTAGGTCTGCGTCCTGTAACTTTTAACCGTATATTTATTTTAGCCGGCGCCTTATATCTGGCCATAATTCCTGTCAAGGGTAATGTCACCATTTCTGAAAACAGGATTTCTCCCCATAGTTAAAGAAAAATCCTTCTAATTTTTGCACGCCTTGACATATCTCAGCCTCAGATCGGTAAGTATGCTATCGATAAACTGCTGTTCCTCATTGTTCAGATTCCCTTTGGTCTTTTCCTTTAACATCGCAATGATGTCTATTGAATGTTTTGCCAGAGGAAGATCCTTTTTCTTCTCACCGGTCATGGGATCGGCGATTTCCCCTGTATGCAACAGGGCGGATGAGCTGAGACTGAATATAAGTGAATTAAAATTCACCTCCGGAAGAGGAGTGCTTTTCGGCCTCTCCTCTTTTTTCGTCTTTGGCGCGCTATCGGCTTTTGAACTCTCATCAGCCTGTTTTTCTTTCAGATCGCCTTCTTCATCAAAGAATCTTTTATCCTTTACTATAAATCCCTTTCCTTCTGCTTCCATATTCGTGCTCCTTTCATAATTCTATTCTTCTGACCGCGAAAATATTTTCAAGGTTGCGCAGTTTTTCAAGAAGATCGTCATCTATGGAAATATCCGTTGTAAGGAGGATGACATTCTGCTTTTCATTCTTCTCCTGGCCGACTGCCATGCGGGCAATATTAATGCCATGCTCACCCATTAATGTGGCAATCTTACCGATCATTCCGGGGACATCAAGGTTATTTATCAGCAGGTTGTGACCTTCAGGGATGGCTTCAAGGTAAAAGTTGTTTATTCGCAATATCTTCTGTATATCTTTTCCATAGACTGTTCCGGATATAATATTCTCATTGTCAACGGATTTTACCTTCAATGATATCAGACTCGCAAAATCGTCGGATGTGGTTGTTTTTGACTCAACGACCTTTATGCCCCTTTTTTGCGCTATTATGGGTGAATTGATAAAATTCACGTCATCGCCAAGGATAGGGGTCAAAAGCCCCTTGAGCATCGCCGTGGTAAGGGGAGTAAGATCATATTCGGTTACCTTTCCCGAATAATTAATATAGACCTCTTCAATCCCGCTGTCGGCAAGCTGTGTCTGAAAGGCTCCCATTTTCTCTACAAGAGTGGCGTAAGGTTTTAATATGGTCATCAGTTCGGAACTTACACTCGGGACATTGACCTCGTTCTTGACGCTTCCGTGAAGCAGATAATCGACAATCTGTTCCGCGACCTCACGAGCCACATTTTCCTGGGCCTCAAAGGTTGAAGCGCCCAGATGTGGTGTGCAGACAAAATTAGGCAGTTCCATAAGCGGAATCTTTCCCGGGGGTTCGTTCACGAACACATCCATGGCCGCGCCTCCCAGATGTCCGGATTTAAGCGCTTCATAAAGGTCATCTTCATTTACAATACCGCCGCGTGCGCAATTTATGAGCATTGCCCCTTTTTTCATCTTTGCTATTGTTTCTTTGTTTATCAGATTTGTAGTTTCATCTGTTTTAGGCGTGTGAATGGTGATGTAGTCCGCCCTTTTTAAAAGTTCATCCAGGGTAACAGGTTCAAGATCCAGTTTTTCCACTGTCTCAGGCTTGATGTAGGGATCATATACAATCACCTTCATTTGCATGCCCTTTGCCCTGCTGGCTACAATCTGACCTATATGGCCAGCACCCATAAGGCCAAGAGTCTTGTTGAATAATTCTCTTCCCTCGAGCTTTTTCTTTTCCCATTTGCCTTCCTTGAGAGACGCGGTGGCCTGGGGGATGTTTCTCGACAGGGACATCATCATGGCCATTGTGTGTTCCGCTGTTGTTAT
>CAZJOB010000152.1:5036-8185 GCA_964547435.1 uncultured Desulfatiglans sp.
ACTGGCCGCTGGGATATCAACATTGTCGAGACCTATTCCGGCGCGGCCGATCACCTTAAGATTATGGGCCGCAGATATAATATCGGCTGTAACCTTTGTGGCGCTTCTTATGGCAAGCCCGTGATAATCGCCTATAATGCGTTTTAATTCATCGGGCGTGAGACCGGTTTTTACATCCGCTTCAATACCCGGGGTTTCTTTAAATATATTTACCCCTACCTCCGAGAGTGTGTCACTGATCAAGACCTTCATATATTATATTCTCCTTATAGCTGTAATAGAAAAACAGACAGCGTCCATATATGATTCAGCTATTTATGTATGGACACCAGTCAAAATTAACAGCCAGAACCAATAGCACAATTACGTTATTTGTCAAGAATCATGAATGGGCGCAGAATCAATGTTTTTTCATTATTCCTGTGTGTCCAGGCCCCATTTTTTAAAATATTCTATGTAAAAGGGCGGCTGCCTGAAATCGCCTTTCATTTCACGGCCGAAACTGCGATATCCCATACCCATCTTGTCATAATGGTATATTCCGTTCATCATTTCTTCCATCCTTCCCTCCGGTATGGATAGCATCATCTCGTTATCAGCAACTCCGCCCCTTTCATATTCACCGGGATCAGGCACGGTCACTTCGCATTCTCCTGTCAGAAGGGAAGGCACTACCGAGTGAACGCATGACCAGATCGGGTCCAGGGTTGAGGTTACGCGGTATCCGTTCTTGAGCATCATTGCAAAAAGCATATGCCGAAGCTGTGTCGCGTTGCAGTATATCACCGTGAGATCAGGGACGTAATTGACCTTGTGAAGGGGGCCAAGCGCCATTCCCTTGTATTTGCCATAGGGCAGAAGGGGTATGGAGTTGTTGCGTTCCTTGGCGGCCTTTTTATCCATCACAAAAAAATCACTGCCCGCGCCTTCCAGAAATTCCGCCGGGGGCTCCGCCAGACCATAACCGATGATCGGTTCAAAGCACCAGTGATCCTCTATAAACATCGCCAGTGTTGTTCCGCGCTGCCGCACTATTCCAAATGCCTGGCATGCGGAATAATGTTCTTTAAGGTCCTTTTTGGGCCTGACCGCGCCCTGGGGAATCTCCGTTTCGTCTTTCAGCATCTTTATGGCAATAGGGTATGTCCTCAAGACCATCATGTTCAGGAGATCCGCGCCGTATTTATTTATAGTTTCTACTGGTGTCACTTTATTACCTCCGGTTTTTTCAGCGGCATGAGCCTTGTTTACGAGACCGACCGAACCTGCGACCGCTGCGGCAGCGGTTCCTGCAAGAAAATGTCTTCTGGTCAATCCCTTTGAAGCAGGCTTATCAGAGCGCATAATTTATTCCTCCCATTGTTTCATTACTTCACCCAGACCAAGGCCAAAGGGCATTTCACCTTCAAGAACAGTCATTTTCGCGTCAAGCACTTTAACAGGACCCAGAAAGGTAAGAGGGTCATGAGGACCGTCGAAGAACTGGACCGTGGCAACCCCCTTTGAGTCGTTTGGTCCTGCCGGCGCCTCCAGAGGGCCGCCGCCGGCTTCAGGGGTGGTGCAGCCGAGACATATCATCTGAAAAAAGGATGGAGTCGATAAGGAGGCATTGGGTATGCGTCTGACCAGCAGAACAGGACCCATGTCAGGCCATTTTATCTCTGGGGTGGATTCGGAGATCTTATATTCAATCTTCATAAGCGGAAGGCTTCCCTGGTCCTTCATCTTGCTGGCCATGATGGTCCAGCCTGTTTTTGTTTTGGACCAGGTGATCTCAGCCATCTTTTTTGGCCATCCATATATTTCTCTTCCGGCGATAAGACCCATATCACTGTCAATATATTCTATCAGGGTGGTGTTTCCTGTCCATTTCTCCCACTTTACAGGGGCGTTGATAGCGATCTCATGAACATTGTATCCCTCCTGTTCCACGTCCTTGGTCCAGGCAAGGAGCAGAATAAAGGTGTCAGCGTCGCCGACCGGTTCCAGCGGGTCAGCCAGGGCTCTTTTGATCGTTCCCTTGGGGGCCTTGCACAAGATCTGGATTGTGTAAACATCGCTGAAATGATGCGGAAGAGGCGGATAGGGTGGAGAAAACACGGGTGAAGGGATGAAATCTTTTTTGCCGGGCTTGTCAGCCTTGTCCTGAGCAGCGCCTGTAAGGGCGAATACCGTGATGATTGCAAACAGACTAATTAAAGTAATATACAATTTGCTGTGTTTCATTATAATGCCCTCCGTTTGTTAAGACTAAAGAAATGATTATGATGATCGGATAAAATTGTTCCATCTTTTTAAAGAATGGATTGTATGGGTTTCCGTGTAGTGCGTCAATAGAAAATATCCTGTGAAAATGATCCGCCGGAGTTCGTTAAATGTAATGCAACGCCTCAAACAGCAGGGAATCAAACCCTTGTTCTGCTTTGTTGTAGAATCCAGCTTTGCCATGAAAATAATTTTAGACAGGATTTACAGGATCTACAGGATTTTTGTTCTGTTGCCTTTAATTCAAAGTTCGATGTTGGAAGTTCGATGTTGGAAGTTCAATGTTTTTGCCTTTATCCTTGAGCCTCTTGTCTCGCCATAGTCTGAACGCTTTTGACGACGGCGGATGCGCCCCAATCCCATAACCCCTAATCCCTAATCCATAATCCTTAATCCCTAATCCACACCTCGTCTGTCATTCCGGAGCTAGACTCCGGAATCCATCGTTTTTGTGTTTCCAAGCCTCTAAGGTTCTAAACTTCTAATCTTCTAATCCTCTTATTTTCGGCATTTCCGAGTCTCTAAATCTACAGTTTTCATCAGTTCCTGACACCCGACACCTGAACACTGTAAGCCTCACCCCACACCCCTAATCCATAATCCCTAATCCCCTAATCCCCAATCCCCACTTCGCTTGTCATTCCGGGACACCGATCCCGGAATCCATTTCTTTTCCCCCTCACCCCTAATTCTTAATTGAAAAGTATTGTCCCGGATTAAAAAGGAAGGGCGGTTTTCCCCGCCTGTTTCCACTTTTCCTTTGGATTAGCATGACGGAAATCAGATACTTTTATTTTTTGCTTTCTTGAGCGGCATGTTTTCTTTCATTATTTCAATGTTCCCTTTGTAACTATTATGATCCGCAATGATTAGGCCCAGTCTTT
>CAZJOB010000153.1:0-6551 GCA_964547435.1 uncultured Desulfatiglans sp.
AGTCTCCGGTCCGATCGCATTCTCATAATCTTCAGGGTGTGTCTTATTGGTGGTTCCTACCTCTACCATTCTGGCGCCGCTCTTTTTCATTACATCAGGGATTCTGAATGAACCCCCTATCTCCACAAGCTCACCCCTCGATATAATAACCTCGCGGTCCCTGGCAAGGGTCTCAAGAGAAATAAGGACTGCTGCCGCGTTATTATTGACAACCATTGCAGCCTCCGCTGAGGTGATTTCCCTGAGAATGCCCTCAACATGGGTGTATCGGCTTCCTCTTTTTCCCTCTTCAAGATTGTACTCCAGGTTGCTGTATCCTCCGCTGATTTCCCTGAATCTTTTTATGATCCTCTCTGCGAGAATAGACCTGCCCAGGTTGGTATGAATAATTATGCCTGTAGCATTTATGACATTTCTGAGGCTTGGCTTTTCTGCCAGCTCAAGCCTCTTTTTCACAAGAACCGATATTGTCTCAGGTAAAAATGCATGATTTTCTTTATCTATCTCTCCCTTTTCTATCTTTTCTCTAAGCTCATCAAGTATCTCATGAATAATCTTAAGGGTTAGGTTTCTTGAATGGGAAGACGATAGGGTCTTAATATCCCCGTATTCCAGCAGCCGATCAACGGCCGGGATCATCCTGAACAATTCCGCTTTATTATTTTCCATTACTGTCATCCTGTATAAAGATTATTTATTAATCTTTTTCTTGCAAAATTCCAAAAGCATGGTAAATAGAGAGATCTATGGTGAGTGTAGCTCAGCTGGCAGAGCACTGGGTTGTGGCCCCAGCGGTCGCGGGTTCAAGTCCCGTCACTCACCCCATATTTAACTCAGCAGGGGACTCACGTCCCTTTTTTTCTTTCCGCCCCATATGGATGTCCGATTATTCTTGCTTTTCTATTTATAAATTTGACAATTTTATCAAAAGCATATACTAATTAGCATATTTTTTTTCTATTTTAAAGGACATTTAAAGGATAAAAAAATAGATCTTCATCAGCTCAAAAATTCCATTCTGTATGTGAAAGGTGTGTTAATTCAAAACCTAAATTGGAGTTGATCCATGAAGATACTGATTGTCGATGATGACCCGGTCACCAGAAGCCTTTTAAAAAAGCAGATTTCCGGCCTGGCCGAATGCAGTGAGGCGGAAAATGGAAAAGCGGCAATCGAGGCCTACCTCAACAGTCTTGATGAAAACAGACCGTTTCAGATTATTACGCTCGATATCATGATGCCCGATATGGACGGGCAGACAGTGCTGGAAGCAATTAGAAAAGTTGAAAGAGAAAAGAAGCTGGCCAGAAGAGAAAAGGCAAGAATACTTATGATATCTTCACGTTCCGACAGGGCGACTATTCTGGCCTGTGTTCAACTGGGATGCGATGATTATATAGCAAAACCCTTTGAGAGAGACATACTTCTTAAAAAGATAAAAAGGCTCAGTGTGTTGATCCATGAAGATAAAATTTTGAATAGAATAAATTCATCGAAGGTGCACAAGGAAGATGAACAAACTATTCAGAGAAAAAGGGTGTTAAAGGAAACCATATTCAAGATCGCCGACAGGATCAGGACTGGAAAGTTAAATATGCCTGTACCTCCCATGGTGCTTAAGGATATTCGGGCGGTAATCGGTAATCCCTTTTCAACTATAAAAGACCTGGAAGAGACAATCAGAAAAGACGCTGTGGTTTCATTGAGAGTTATCACAGAATCAAATTCTCCATTTTTTGGCAGCGCTGAAAAAATCAATTCACTTGAGATGGCCTTGCAGAGACTGGGTTACGAGGAAACGATTAATGTTGTCAACGCCATAATAAGCAAGGGACTCTATTCTACCGAAGACAAAAGTCTGGAGTCTTTCATGGAAAAATTCTGGATCCATTCCCTGGCCTCGGCCCACGCGGCCAAGGCTATTGCTGAAAAGCTTGAACTTGCAGACACGGAAAAGTATTTCTTTATGGGCATTATACATGACATCGGGAAGGTCTTGCTGCTCAAGGCGCTTGGCGACGCTTATCAATATGATCACATACTGGATATTGACGATATTATGGTCACAATACGAGAACTGCATGCCGGTCTGGGAGGCGCTGTAATCAAACGGTGGGGGTTATCCGACGAATTTGTCAGGATCGCGATTAAACACCCGGGCCCCCATTTTGACTCTAACGTGGAACAATCGATACTGGTGGTAAATCTTGCCAGTTACATTGCGGATTACATGGGATACGGCATTCGCGAAGTTGAAGAATCTCTTTCGGATCTGGATTCCGCGAGACTGCTTAAAATAGATGAGGAGGGAATCAAGGAGATCTGCGACAACACAAAACAGAGAATGATAGGTTCATATGATCTTGCCTAGTCGAACATCTTCATAACGTTATCCGATTCTGCGGAAATGAATTCCCTGACATGATTAAGGATATTGTTAAGAATCTCATAATCCAGTTCATAGCCCATTTTTGTGATAAAATCGACATTTGATGATTCGGAAAATTCTTTGGGATCGATATCCTTCTCGCTTGAATGGCAGGTATATCCGGAAAGTTTGGTAATGATATTGGCCAGATACAGTATTACCGAACCCTTTTCCATACCCTCATCCGCCCAGGGGGCATGGTGATATAGAATGCTCATAATTACTTTTCTGGGGAATTTCCACTGATTAAGAAGCTTGGCCGCTATCTGGTAATGGGTGGTGCCTATAACAGCCTTTTCCGCCTCGCTGAATGTGGTGTTATTTGAATCCAGATAATCAATTATTTCTACAAAATCGTCATGAAAATATTGATCAATCACCACCTTGCCCATATCATGGGTCAATCCGGCAAGAAAAAGGGTGTCATCATTGCCGATCCGGTAATATCCCGCAAGGTATTTCGCCACCTGGCTGCATACAATAGCGTGTTTCCAGAACCGTTCGCGATCAAATGTGCCGTTGCTTTTGGTGGAAAAAAAGTTGTGTACGGAGATTCCCAGGACTATTGATTTCACCTCCTTCATTCCCAGTTTAATCATTGCATGTTCAAGGGAACTTACTTTTGACAGGGAACTATAAAATGCCGAATTGGCGATCTTCAATATCTTTAATGCTATTGACTGGTCATTTTCTACTACTTTTACCATATCATGATAGGACGTATCCTCATTTGCCATGATTTCCATAATCCTCTGCGATACTATTGGCAGAGTCGGTATCTCCTCAATGTGCCGGATTATTTTTTCAAGCCTCGAATCCATTCTGATTGTCTGCTCCTTTATTCGGTTCTGTTCCTCAGAAACTCCTCATAATCAAGAATTACAGCTTCATTCCCTATTGAATGGAAATTCCTCGGTTCCTGTGTTCCTTTTCCTGAGATTGATAACGAATTGCCATTCCTGAGATATGCGTTTATATCGTGCAGTTCTCCTGAGATATCGGTTAAACTGTCTACAAGCTTGTTCATCAGGCTTATCATCTTATCATTTTCTTTCATAAGTAAAGTTGTTTGAATAAAAGGTAATTCAAGACTTATTTTATCTTCATGATCCGAATCATCAATGCTCATTCTCAAACGGCTCTTGATAACATCAAAACACCTCTGCCAGAAAAGTCCCACCTCCTGATTAAGTTCAGCCGCAGGTTCCTTTGATAAAAGCATCTTTGCCATGTGCTTCACACATCTGGCTGCGTTCGAATCGGGATATAAAAGAATAAAGGGCGTCTGTCTTTTAACTGATTCCTCCAGTCTGAGATCTTTTAAAACAAAACCTGTGAGAGATATCTCTTTGTTGAGGAATCGTGAAACCACCTTATTGAAACTGTTATATATCTTTTTTGCATGACTGACATTTTTGCACTGATTGACGACAATTTTGACTTGGCCTTTAAAGCCATTCAATAAAAGGACTTTCAGCAGGGCATAGGCATCTGTCATTGATGTGGGCTCTGAGGTAATTATCAGCAATAACTCAGTTGCGGCCATGCAGAAGGCTGTTACCGGACTTGTTATTCCCGCCGAAGTGTCAAAAATCAGAAAATCATATTCACTGAGACCCTGCAGAGAATTGCGGAGGCGCTGAATGCCGTCATTTTCGAGATTCGCGATCTTCTCGACCCCCGAACTGCCTGAAATAATATCAATGCCATAAAAATTCCTTATTATAATATCACTGAGGGCCTTTTCACCCGAAATGACGTCTTCAATGGTATATTCAGGATCGATTCCCAGGATTATATTGATATTGGCAAGTCCCAGGTCCGCATCAAAAAGACAGGTTTTAGCACCCTCTTCCGCGAGGGCAAGCGCGAGATTGACGCTGATATTTGTCTTTCCCACACCGCCTTTACCGCTGGAAACCGATATTATCCTTGTCGAATTGCTCCTCTCCAAATGACGCTCCTTTACAACCTTTTCACACATTCGGGATCGCGGATATCTCTATCCTGCCTGTCCCGCTGTTTTCATGGATATTAAAAGTAATGCTCCTGCAAGGTTTTTGCTCATATATCTTATAGAAGCTCTCTACAAGAAATTCCTTAAACATTCTGGAATCCACCTGCGCCGCATTATTGCCGTTCTTTTCTTTCAACAGGGCCTCATATCTGCTCAGAATCAGGTCCAGAAGAGATCTTTCAGCCTCCGGATTTGTAATTTCAAAACTTGTCTGAGGAATGTATGCTTCCGTTGAACCTCTTTCTTCCTTTGCCTTTGTGTCAAGGAGATCATCAATATACTGATCCACATTTTCCTGTGACTGCTGCCTGTGCCTGAATTTTTTGATCATATCGTGCGGCAGCATCCTTACTATTTCCGAAAGTGTCGTCTGGTCCAGTTTCATCAACCCGTCATCCAGCATTGTCTTCATTCCGCTTTCCAGGGCCAGCCTTGTAAACTGGGTCTCATCATAATATCCCTTATTTAGCGCCAGTGCTATATCGGGAGTGATTGTGAAGATCTCGGAGAGCAGTATCCGGCCTTCATATCCGGTAAAAAGACATTTCTGACAGCCCGCTCCCCTGTAGAATCTAAGATATGAAGGATATGTCTTGAACAGGACACCCCATTCATCCTTTTCGGGCATATATTCTTCAATGCACGAGGGGCATATTTTTCTTACAAGCCGCTGGGAAAGCACACACATAAGCGAAGAAGATATCTGCCCGAATTCAACACCCAGGTCCACCAGACGGGATATGGAACCCAGTGAGTCGTTTGTGTGCAGGGTGCTAAGAATAAGATGCCCTGTCTGTGCGGCATCAAAACCGATCTTGGCGGTTTCCTCATCCCTTATCTCGCCTACAAAAATCACATCAGGATCAAATCGAAGAAATGATCTCAACAGTCTCGAAAAGGTGAGGCCTATCTTCGGATTAATCTGGGTTTGCATTATTGTGGGGAAATTATATTCAATGGGATCTTCCGCTGTTATGATCTTGATTTCAGGCTTGTCTATGTATTTAAGCGCAGAGTAAAGGGTCGATGTCTTTCCGCATCCGGTGGGTCCAACAACAAGGATCATGCCTGCGGGGCTTTTTAAAAACTGCCTAAATGGCTCTAGAACATGGGGTGAGTGGTTCAGGCTTTCAAGGCCCCTGTTTGCCTGGCGGGGATCCAGTATTCTAATGGTGACATTTTCGTCTACAGAGGCGCGGCACGTAGCGACGCGGAAATCGAGATCTACCCTTTCCTTTTTGCTCTTGTCATAATACTCCACCCTGAAAACGCCGTCCTGAGGAAGACGTTTTTCAGTGATATCCAGGTTGGCCATAATCTTGATTCTGGAGATTATAGAGGATGCCTTTTCCTCAATTTTTTCTCTAAGCCAGCCTATGCCTGTCTCCCTCATGATTCCGTCAAACCTGTAACGCAGTTTCACCCCCTTGCGGCTCTGTTCTAAATGGATATCACTGGCGCCATGGGTTATTCCATAGGATATGATAAAATTGACTATCTCTTCAGTCTCAATATCCCTGCCATGAGAATAATTTATTTTTTTTGCCTTTTGAGAGCTGATATCCTCATCAATATTGCGGGTCATAAAATCTATATCAATCATCTCTGATGATATGACATTGCCGCTGCCGGGGGCTGTATTTGCACCCAGATGGGCGCTGTAAAGGACCTCAAAGAGCTCTTCATATTTTTCCTTGGTAACAAGGACGCATGATACCTCATACTGGCGATACATGTTTTTGAGTTCATATACAACCCTGAGCTCATCCTTAAGGCGAAAAAGGCCGATAGTGAGCCTGTTATCCGCAAGAGAGACAGGGATAACCAGTTTTGTCTCCGCGTATTTCTTGCTGATGATTTTTCCGAGCGCCTGCTTTTCGTCAGGCGGATACACAAACCCGTTCAAGGTGTCAAAAGGGATGTTATAGTGCCTTGAATTGGCGGTCTGAAGGTCTACCTCTGTAATAAGCCTTTTTCTTATCAGCAGGTCTCCAAGCTCATTTTTTTTGTATTCAGGATCTTTTTTTGCCTTATTTAAGTCCTCCCTTGAGATATACCCCATATCAACCAGAGTGTCGCCTATATCTCCATCCTTTTTATTTTCCA
>CAZJOB010000153.1:6561-8121 GCA_964547435.1 uncultured Desulfatiglans sp.
TTCTGTTGAACTCAAGGGGGTCAACAAGACCCAGATCGCATATTATCTCACCCAGTTTTCTGGTCGATTTCTGTACCTTCAGTGCCTTTTCGATCACATCCTCACCGACAAGTCCCAGGTTTACGGCAAGTTGTCCGAATCTCGGGCTGTTGATCTGTTCATCAATAATTCTTTCAAGGTCATCAGGTTCTATGTAGCCCTTCTCCAGAAGTACCTGACCCAGAAGCTGGTCCGGCTTTTTTACTCTGAGACATTCGGCCAGTTCTTCTTCAGTAAGGAACATGTTCTGAATGGCTATTCGTCCAATCTTTTCGCGCAGTTCAGGATGATTTAATACCCGGTCAACGTCCTCTGACTTTAATTTGCCCAGTTTGACAAGGATCTGACCTATAGGAAGGTTCTGCAGTTCTTTTTCTTTTTTTTGTATGGCAAGCGCCTTTTCAAGATCCTCTCTGGTAATAAGCCCCTGTCTGATCAGTATTTCCCCCATACCCTGAGGTTTGAGGGTGCTGTTATTGCTGTTTTGCAGATCTCTATTTTCCATTCTGTTCATTTCAATTTAAATTAATTCCCACGAGATTATGGTCAGAATGACATTAAAACCGTGGGTCTTGTCAATTTTTTGACATAATTTTTAAGGATCGAATACAGATGTATTCGGAAAAGATAATTCTGCAATATCTATGCCGGAAGAAGCTGCTATTTATGCAGGGCAATGACCGGATTTTTACATCATATTGTAAAATGTTAAAATGTTTCAGGCGCGTGTTGGATGATGCTGGATGCTGGATACCGGATACTGGATATCGGATGCTGGGTTATGGATATTGGATTTTTAGGCGGTATCACATTTGATGCACTCGTAAAAAGCTGTTTTATGTCGCTTTAGGGCAACCTATATGAAACGAAGTCGGTTTTGGCTTCGTTGAAAGGCCGCAGGGTAAAATTTGGTATTTAACCGTAGGGGCCGACCTGTGCCTGACACGCCGAAGCCTTGGCGAAGGCGGTTGTCGGCCCGCCAATGGTTGCTTATGGGCACATACCGGGCGAACACACAGGTTCGCCCCTACAAATGATAATGCAGTTTTATGTTATGCATATCATGGTGCGCTCGTAAAAAGCTGTTTTATGCCGTGAATACCATGCATTACGTTTGACTTCGTTGGAAGTCGATTTTCTTTGTTTGTCATTCCGCGACTTGCCTGCCGGGACGTAGTCTTGGCGAAGGCCGGATCGCGGAAACCAGTATTTTCAACTAGGAGGCTGTCCGAGAATAGCTCAGGGCGTCATTCCCGCGAAGGCTGGAATCTATAAGTGGTTGAAATGACTGGATTACCGCCTGCGTGGGAATGACCAAAAGGTGGAACAAATGCATTCTCGGACAGCCTTCTAGTTATAGATTCCAGCCTTCGCGCATTAGCGTCAATCTTAGGAGAATAATTTAGCGAAAGCAATTCATTCGGGGAAAAATGATAAACTTCCAACGTTTAACATTCAACATCCAACGTTCAATGCAAGGCTAATAACATTGATTTTTCTTTGCTTTTTGTTTTTCATTGG
>CAZJOB010000154.1:0-8051 GCA_964547435.1 uncultured Desulfatiglans sp.
ACTGGGAAAGGAAGAGATAACCAAGGATATTCCAAATGTGGGAGAAGATGCCCTGGCAAATCTGGATGAAAGCGGCATTGTAAAGATCGGCGCTGAAGTGGAAGTAGGCGATATCCTTGTGGGTAAAATCACACCAAAAGGGGAGACCCAGCTTTCACCTGAAGAAAAACTTTTAAGGGCGATATTTGGAGATAAGGCCGGTGATGTTAAAGACACATCTCTCAGGGTTCCACCCGGTGTCGAGGGCACTGTGATTGATGCGAAGGTGTTTTCACGAAGGGGCGTTGAGAAAGACAGCAGAAGTCAGTCAATCGAAGAAAAAGAAATAGAAAGGCTGGAAAAGGACAGGGCGGATGAAATAGAGATTGTTTCCAACAGTGTGCGAAGCCGGTTAAAGGATATTCTGGTGGGTAAGTTTGTCAAGACTACCCTGAGGGACAGAAATTCCGGTAAGATACTGCTTAATACAAAGAAGGAAATAAGCGCTGAGGATATTGATCAATTTCCGGTAGAGGCTTGGGCCGGCGCCGATATCAAGGGTTCCATGGATCTCATTGATAAGATGGAAACCGTTGTTGGAAATTATATCAAAAGGCTTGATCAGATAAGCCGGGTATTTGAAGATAAAATGGCAAAACTGAGCATGGGGGATGAGTTGCCTCCCGGTGTCATCAAGATGGTGAAGGTATATGTCGCCGTGAAGAGAAAATTGTCGGTCGGAGATAAAATGGCAGGCCGTCACGGCAACAAAGGCGTGCTTTCACGTGTGCTGCCTGTTGAAGACATGCCCTATTTTAAAGACGGAACACCTGTCGATATCATCCTGAACCCCCTTGGAGTGCCATCTAGAATGAATGTCGGACAGGTTCTGGAGGCTCACCTGGGTTGGGCTTCGCGCGAGCTTGGCAGACAGGTAAGAGAGATGCTTCAGAATATTCAGAATGCTGATGATTTGAGAAAAAAGGTAAAAAGCATATATTCTGCCAAGGAATACAATAAGTATTTCAAGGACATGGGTGATGAGATGTTGATAGAGAACGCCCGTTTGTTAACGGACGGCATCCCAATGGCGACCCCGGTTTTTGACGGGGTTGAGGAAGATGAAATACAGAAATATCTTGAAAAGGCCGGCCTTCCCGTAAACGGTCAGACTACTCTTTATGATGGCAGGACAGGGGAACCTTTTTATCAGCAGGTGACAGTAGGAATTATGTATGTACTCAAACTTCACCATCTTGTGGATGATAAATTACATGCCCGTTCAATCGGTCCATATTCGCTTGTAACCCAGCAGCCTCTTGGCGGAAAGGCCCAGTTTGGAGGACAGAGGCTTGGTGAAATGGAAGTATGGGCGATGGAAGCCTATGGAGCGGCATATTCGCTTCAGGAATTTCTCACTGTCAAATCAGATGATGTGGCGGGAAGGACCAGGATGTATGAGAGAATAGTCAAGGGTAATAATGTCCTGGAGGCAGGATTGCCCGAATCATTCAAGGTCCTCATTAAAGAACTGCTCAGCCTGGGACTCGAGTTCCAGTTGCTGGAAGATACGGAAAACTAACATTTAAATATAGGAGAAGACATTTGGAAGAACTATATAATTTTTTTTCGAAGCCAAAGGATCCATCAAGCTACAATGCTGTAAGGATCTCATTGTCATCCCCTGAAATGATATTGGAAAGGTCCTACGGCGAGGTAAAAAAACCCGAGACCATTAATTACCGCACATTCAAACCGGAGCGGGACGGGCTTTTCTGTTCCAAAATATTCGGGCCCATAAAGGACTATGAGTGCAACTGCGGAAAATATAAACGCATGAAACACAGGGGTATTATCTGTGAGAAATGCGGGGTGGAGGTCATACAGTCCAAGGTCCGCAGGGAAAGGATGGGCCATATCAAACTGGCTGCGCCTGTGGCGCATATATGGTTTCTCAAATGCCTTCCTTCCAAGATAGGCAATCTTCTGGATCTGACCCTAAAGGATCTTGAACGGGTGCTCTACTTTGAAAATTTTATAGTTATTGATCCAAAGGACACTCCATTGGTAAAAGGTTCACTCCTTAATGACGAACAGCTCATGAGGGCGAAGGAGGAATACGGCGACCGTTTCGAATACGGCGTGGGTGCAGAGGCCATTCAGATAATGCTGAAAGAACTCGAACTTGAGGAACTCTCTAAAAACCTCAGGGCTGAAATGCTTAGCACCCGTTCAGACGCGAAAAGAAAGAAACTGACCAAACGGTTAAAGGTAATCGATGCATTCAAGGAATCAAAAAACCGGCCGGAATGGACCATTATGGATGTTATTCCTGTTCTGCCTCCTGATCTCAGACCTCTGGTGCCGCTTGACGGCGGCAGGTTTGCCACATCGGATCTGAATGATCTGTACAGAAGGGTAATAAACCGGAATAACAGGCTGAAAAGATTACTGGAACTCAATGCCCCTGATATAATAGTCAGGAATGAAAAGCGCATGCTTCAGGAGGCTGTGGATGTCCTTTTTGATAATGGAAGAAGGGGCAAAGTCGTAACCGGGGCCAACAAAAGACCTTTTAAATCCCTCAGTGATATGCTCAAGGGTAAACAGGGCCGATTCAGGCAAAATCTCCTTGGAAAGCGAGTGGACTACTCCGGCAGATCGGTAATTGTTGTGGGGCCTGATCTGAGACTTCATCAATGCGGACTTCCGAAGAAAATGGCACTGGAACTGTTTAAACCCTTTATATATAATAAGCTGGATGAAAAAGGACTTGCTACCACGATAAAGTCTGCCAAAAAGATGGTTGAGAGGGAAACCCCCGAGGTGTGGGACGCCCTTGATGATGTAGTAAGAGAATATTGCATCCTCCTAAACAGGGCGCCGACTCTTCACCGTCTGGGCATTCAGGCCTTTGAGCCGATACTTATAGAAGGAAAGGCTATTCAGTTGCACCCCCTCGTATGTACAGCGTTTAACGCGGATTTTGACGGGGACCAGATGGCAGTGCATGTTCCTCTTTCCATAGAGGCCCAGGTGGAAGCCCGAGTGCTTATGATGTCTACAAATAATATACTTTCTCCGGCCAATGGAGAGCCGATTATTGTTCCGAGTCAGGATATCGTACTGGGCATCTATTATATGACGAGAGAAAGGCTCTTCCGAAAGGGCGAAGGCATGATATTCGCCAACCCTGATGAAGTAATTTCCGCCTATGACGCGGGTGAACTGGACCTCCACGCCAGGATAAAGGTAAGAATGAACGGGAAGATCGAGGACACGACAACGGGACGTATTATCCTATATGGAATACTCCCTGAAGAACTCCCGTTCTCCATTATTAATCAGGTGATGACAAAAAAGAAATTAAGAAACCTGGTCAATGAATGTTATCGAAGGGCCGGAATAAAGGCTACGGTTATACTGTCGGACAGACTGAAGGATATGGGTTATAAATTTGCCACTACCTCAGGGATATCCATATCGATCAATGATATGATTGTTCCTTCTCAGAAGAGCAGCATCATTGAGAAGTCGGAAAAGGAGATCAAAAAGATTGAGGATCAGTATAAAAACGGTCTGATAACCAATGGTGAAAAGATAAATAAGGCAGTTGATATCTGGACACAAGCTACTGACAAAATAGCCTCTGAAATGATGAATGAAATGGGCATTGAAGAGATGGAAGGTCCCGGGGGAAAGAAGGTGAGATCCGAGAGTTTTAACTCAATATATATGATGTCCGATTCCGGCGCTCGTGGAAGCAAGGATCAGATGAGACAGCTGGCAGGAATGAGGGGGCTTATGGCCAAGCCGTCAGGAGAGATCATTGAAACGCCGATAACCTCAAATTTCAGGGAAGGCCTTACTGTTTTGCAGTATTTTATCTCTACCCATGGAGCGAGAAAAGGTCTTGCCGATACGGCCCTCAAAACCGCAAACTCGGGTTATCTTACGCGAAGGCTTGTAGATGTTGCTCAGGATGCGGTTATTGCAGAGGAAGACTGCGGCACTGTCGATGGTATCTGGGTGACTTCCCTTACGGAAGGTGGGGAAATAATTCAAAGAGTTGGTGAGAGGATCCTGGGAAGAGTTGTTTTACAGGATGTATATGATCCGATAACAAACGAGTTGCTGATTCCCGCGAATGAACTTATTGATGAGGCGAGGGTAAAATTGATAGAGGACGCCGGTCTGGAAAGAATCATGATAAGGTCTGTTCTGACCTGCCAGGCAAGAGAAGGGATATGCAAGAAGTGTTACGGCCGTGACCTTGCACATGGTTATGAAGTAAATATAGGGGAATCGGTCGGAATAATCGCCGCGCAGTCCATTGGAGAGCCCGGCACCCAGTTGACAATGAGAACCTTTCACATCGGCGGGACAGCCAGTAAGAGAGTTGAACAGACAACAGTGCACTCACGCAATCTTGGAACAGTCAGCTTTGAAAATATCAAGACTGTAAAAAATGCCGAAGGTGACTTTATCGTGATGAACCGTAATGGCGAGATAGGCATATTGAGCGCCGGCGGAAGAGAGATTGAGCGATATAACATTATATATGGAGCGGTTCTGAAAGTTAAAGAAGGACAGAAGATTAAAGCAAACCAGGTATTAGCTGAATGGGATCCTTTTACTATTCCGATTCTTACCGAAGTGGAAGGCATCGTCAAATTTGGTGATATCATGGATGGCGTAACCATGCAGGAAAGAAGAGATAAGGTTACGGGCAAGATCAGCAGGGTTATTGTTGAATCACGTATGACTGACGTAAGGCCGAGGATTTCAATAAAGGACAAGGAAAAGAAGACTGCGAGTGTCCCAGGTTCTGCAAAGGGAAAGGCCAGATACCATTTGCCCATAAATGCTATTATCATGGTTAACGAAGGTGATTCTGTGAGCGCAGGCACGGTCCTGGCCAAGATTCCGAGAGAGACAACAAAAACAAAGGATATCACCGGAGGTCTTCCGAGGGTAGCTGAGCTCTTTGAGGTTCGAAAACCCAAGGAAAACGCTATATTAAGTGAGATTGACGGAACTGTTGCCTTCGGCCAGTACAGCAAAGGAAGAAGAAGGGTTATTATCACTCCTGATGTGGGCGACCCGGTCGATTATTTCATTACCAAAGGAAAACATGTGAGTGTGCTTGAAGGGGATTATATAAGGGCCGGTGAACCTCTCATGGACGGATCCGCCAATCCTCACGATATACTCCGAATAAGAGGCGCAAAGGAGCTGGCAAAATATCTCGTAGATGAAGTCCAGGAGGTTTACAGACTGCAGGGAGTGTCGATTAACGATAAACATATAGAGGTTATTGTAAAGCAGATGCTGAGACAGGTAACCGTAAAGGATGTCGGTTCTTCAGAATTCCTGTTGGGAGAACAGGTTGAAAAATGGAAATTTGAGGAAGAAAATCAGAAGATTGTAGAACAGGGTGGGAAACCGGCTACAGCCGAACCCCTTCTCCTTGGAATAACAAAGGCATCCTTAAGCACTGAGAGCTTCATTTCTGCAGCTTCATTCCAGGAGACAACGAAGGTTTTATCCGATGCGAGCATCGCAGGAAAACTGGACAAACTTAAAGGTCTGAAAGAGAATGTGATTATGGGCAGACTGATTCCTGCAGGGACAGGCACAAAGGAGTACAGAGAACTGGATATTGATATTGCACATATTACTCAATAGAGATTAAGAAAGAAAATGAAGGCTCTTTGTGTTAGGTTAAAAAACAGAGAGTATTCAATAACTTCTATATCCTGTGAAAAAAACATTAAAAAAATATAAATTAATTATTGAAATATCTTGACAAATTACACGGATCCAAATAAAAAGAGTGGTTCTTTGATTTGAGTATTTTTTTTAAAAAAAATTCGGAATATTTAAGTTTTAAGAGTCAGAAAGAAATGAAAAAGGAATAGCAAGGATGCCCACAATAAATCAATTGATTAGAAAAGGACGAAAAGAATCCAGAAAAAAGGTGAAAACACCTGCACTTCAGGGATGTCCCCAAAAGAGGGGAGTTTGTGTAAGGGTGTATACCCAGACTCCTAAAAAGCCTAATTCAGCCTTAAGAAAGGTAGCAAGGGTGAGATTGACGAATGGTATAGAGGTAACATCTTATATACCTGGTGTAGGGCATAATCTTCAGGAGCATTCGGTTGTATTAATAAGAGGAGGTCGAATTAAAGATCTGCCCGGAGTGCGTTATCATATTTTGAGGGGCACGATGGATACTTCCGGAGTTGAAGATAGACGGCAGGGCCGCTCCAAATACGGGGCCAAAAAGCCAAAGGCAATTTAGACAGGGGAATTCTTATGCCGAGAAAGAGATTAATAATTAAGAGAGAGATAATACTCGATCCAAAATATAAAAGCCAGCTTCTGGCTAAATTTATAAATTGCATGATGTCCAAAGGCAAAAAAAGTCTGGCTCAGTCAATACTGTATGAATCATTTGATATAATAAAGGGAAAGACAAATGAAGATCCTTTGACCGTCTTTCAGAAAGCAGTTAATAATGCCAAACCTCTTGTTGAAGTAAAATCGAGACGTGTGGGCGGTTCAACATATCAGGTTCCGACCGAGGTGCATGCAAACAGGAGTCAGGCGCTTGGCATCAGGTGGCTGATATCCTTTGCCAGGGCGAGAGGCGAGAAAAGCATGGCTTCCAAACTGGCGGGTGAATTAATGGACGCGGCAGCCAAAAAAGGCGCGGCAATCAAGAAAAAAGAAGATACGCATAGGATGGCTGAAGCAAACAAGGCCTTTGCTCATTATCGTTGGTAGTCTTCTTAAATCAGCGAATTTTTTAAATAATTAGATTTTTTAATTAAACAAGGAAATTACATTACTGATAAAAAGGGGGATAGCGATGTCTAAGAAGAAATTTGAAAGGACAAAGCCTCATGTAAACGTTGGTACAATAGGGCATATAGATCATGGGAAGACGACATTGACGGCGGCGATAACGAAGCATCTTGCCAGCAAGGGATATGCGGATTTTGTACCTTTTGATTCTATAGACAAGGCGCCGGAGGAGAAGGCGCGTGGAATAACGATAGCGACGGCGCACGTGGAATATCAGACGGACAACAGGCATTATGCGCATGTAGACTGTCCTGGGCATGCTGACTATATAAAGAACATGATAACAGGTGCGGCGCAGATGGACGGCGCCATACTGGTTGTAGGCGCGGATGATGGTCCGATGCCTCAGACGAGGGAGCACATACTGCTTGCGCGCCAGGTAGGAGTTCCTAACATAGTTGTATTTCTGAACAAGTGTGACATGGTTGATGATGAAGAGCTGATAGAGCTGGTTGAGCTGGAGTTGAGGGAGTTGTTGACCAAGTATGAATTTGACGGAGACAACATAGCGATAATAAGGGGCAGCGCGTTGAAGGCTTTGGAGAGTGATGATCCGTCGAGTGAAGAGGCGAAGCCGATATTTGAGTTGATGGATGCGATAGACTCGAACATTCCTGAGCCTGTAAGAGACACTGACAAGCCTTTTCTGCTGCCGATAGAGGATGTATTCAGCATAAGCGGTCGCGGGACGGTGGTGACCGGCAGGGTAGAAAGAGGAGTGATCAAGGTAGGAGAGGAAGTTGAGATAGTTGGAATCAGGCCTACAGCGAAGACAGTGTGTACCGGAGTTGAGATGTTCCGAAAGATACTTGATCAGGGTCAGGCCGGAGACAATATAGGTGTGTTATTGAGGGGCACGAAGAGAGACGAGGTAGAGCGCGGCCAGGTAGTTGCGGCTCCTGGGTCTATAACGCCACACACGAAGTTCAAGGCTGAGGCGTATATACTGACGAAGGAAGAGGGAGGCAGGCATACGCCCTTTTTCAACGGATATCGGCCGCAGTTTTATTTTCGAACGACGGATGTTACCGGGGTAGTGTCATTGCCTGAAGGAGTGGAGATGGTAATGCCTGGTGACAGTGTATCGATTGAAGGCGCTCTGATAACCCCGATCGCCATGGAGAAGGAACTGAGGTTCGCAATACGTGAAGGCGGCCGTACTGTCGGCGCCGGCGTCATCCATGAGATTATCGAATAGAAGA
>CAZJOB010000155.1:0-4966 GCA_964547435.1 uncultured Desulfatiglans sp.
GGCCGATTCTTTTCTGAAGATCAATAATTTTCACAGGCCTGTTATGGAAAGTCGCTGAATATATTTTATTCTTTATTTGCTGTCAACACCCAATTCAAAACGTAAGTATGGGTAATATCACCCTTTTCTGTCAAATCAACAACCGATTCGGTCACTATTTATCAATAATCAATCATATTTATTTTTCTTTTGAAATTATTGATTGAAACCTGATGATAATTTTTGTTAAGCTTTGGAAAATTATGAGGAGGCATGTCATGCTGAAGATACTCACTACGCCCGGACGATATGTTCAGGGGTATGATGTAATTAATGAATCGGGAAGGTATTTCTCCCTGCTGGGCTCCAGACCATTTATTTTAGGCGGAAAAAGGGCCCTTTCAGCAATCAAGGACAGATTATCCAAAAGCCTGAAGGAAAACAATCTGGATTTTATGTTCGCCACCTTTCAATGCAAAGGAACAAGGGAAGACTCAGAAAGATTTGTATCCATGGCCCTGGACTTTAAGGCGGATATTATAGCAGGCGCGGGCGGAGGCCTGGCTATTGACACTGCCAAGGCAGTTGCTCAGGAAACGGGACTCCCAATTGCGATAATACCCACCATTGCCTCTACAGATGCCCCGTGCAGTCAATCGGCGCTGCAATATACAGAGGATCACAGAATAGACAGGGTTTTGATAATGGACAGGAATCCTGACCTGGTAATTGTTGACACTCGTATCATTGCCGAGGCGCCTACACGTTTCTTTGTTGCCGGAATGGGTGACGCGTTGTCCACCTGGTTTGAGGCACGTACATGCCAGGGGACAGGAACCAAAAATTTCGCGGGAGGCATGCCGACCGCCATGGGAATTGAGATAGCCCGCATGACCTATGATATTCTTATGGAATACGGGGTAGCCGCCAAAAAGGCGGTCGATCAGGACATTGTTACGCCTGCTGTTGAAATGGTAATAGAGGCCAATTGTCTTTTAAGTTCCGTGGGCTTTGAAAATTGCGGTCTGGGAGCCGCTCACTCCTTCGGAGTAGGTTTGGGCATGTTAAAGGGGACAGAGGACAGGCTCCATGGAGAGTTAGTGGGATTTGGAGTAATAGCCAACCTGATCATTGAGAATTATTCAAGTGAAGAAACTCAGCGTGTGATCGAATTCTGCGCGGAGATCGGCCTTCCTGTGACCTTAAAGGAACTCGGCATTGAGGATAGGTCAAGGGACAATATAATGAAAGCGGCAATGGGGTCATATGGAGAAGGCACCCACATGAAAAACCTTGCCTTTGATGTAACTCCTGAGATGATCGCTGATGCAATTATCATGGCGGATACACTGGGTAAGGATTTTTTGAAGAAATCAGAGACCTTTTCAATGCAAAATTAAAAAAATATGAGGTAATATGCGATGTTCAAAACTTTCAGATGTCTTATCATAACTCTATTTCTGTTTGGCTTTTTTATTTCAGGCTGCGCGTCCATACCTGAATCAGACTCAAATGAACGCGGTTTTAAAAACGTCATTGTAATGGTCCCTGACGGATGCAGTATAAGCATCCAGACCCTGGCACGGCTTTATAAGGGAGCGCCATTGAATCTGGATGAACTCAATTCAGGGGCAGTAAGAACACACTCGGCCAATTCTGTAATTACCGATTCCGCGGCCGCGGCCACGGCCTTTGCAACAGGCCACAAAACAACCGTTCAGTTTCTGGGGATAGGCCCCCGCGAAGAGGATCTTCTGAAGGGGTTTGTACCAACCGCCTCTCCCTATGTTCCTGTAGCCTCTGTTCTGGAAGGGGCAAAAATGAGGGGAATGTCAACCGGTCTGGCGGTCACTGTCAGCATAACCGAAGCCACGCCGGCAGCCTATGCCTCCCATGTGGATTCGCGCAGAAAATACAACTGGATTATCGAACAGATGGCGCACCAGGACATCGATGTTGTCTTTGGAGGAGGAGGCAGATATCTTTTACCGCAGGGGGGCACATTTAAGACCTCTGGGAACAAAGAATGGTCCGGAGCAAGGGATGACACTGAGGATCTTATAAAACTCCTTCGGTCACGAGGTTACAGTTTCGTCGATAATAAAGATGATATGTCGCTCCTGAAAAACGGCCGTGCCTGGGGTATCTTTAATGAAGGACACCTTGTACCTGAAATTGACCGGGATGAGCTGGCCCCTGAACAGCCTTCACTCGCTCGAATGACTGAAAAGGCCATTGAGATCCTGTCACAAAATGAAAAAGGTTTTTTTCTCATGGTTGAAGGCAGTCAGGTTGATTGGGCAGGGCATGGCAATGATCCGGTTTATATGGTCACGGAATTTCTGGCCTTTGACGAGGCAGTGGGAAAGGCCGTTGATTTTGCGAAAAAAGACGGCAAGACTCTTGTCATAATATTTGCGGATCACAATACCGGCGGACTTGCACTGGGGAGCAAGAGCAGGTTTTACAATGAAAAATCCTACTCCATGCAGGCTGATGATTTTATCAGAACGGTCAGGAACGCAGGAACAACCATCTCTTTTCTGGTAAACTATATTTATGAAGATAACAACGCCGACACGGTTGAAATAACAAACGCCTTTAAGGATAGATGGAACCTGGAACTGACCGGGGAGCAGGCCGGAGAGATCCTTGCCATGGGCAAAAACCAGCGCGCACTGGTCGACTATATCAATAATAATTTTACAGCCCTTGGCTGGACCAGTTACGGGCACACTGCCGAAGATGTGCCCCTTTGGGCATACACAAATGCTTTGCAATCTCTTCCGCACGGAAACATTGACAATACCGAGGTTGCCCGCATCATTGCAAGCGGACTGAATTTTGACCTGAAAGAGATATCTGAAAAACTCTTCATGGATGTAAGTGATATTTTTCCCGAACACGAGATCATGGATGACACAACAGGCCCCGTGTTAAAGATAGGGGATTATCTGCTTCCCATAAACAAGGATATGGTGATAAAGGGAGAAAAGACCTTTCAAATGAACGGAATAGTTGTTCAGTCGCCCATGATAAACAGGGTTTTTATACCGGAAGAGGCGGTAGAATTCATAAACAAAAATGGCTCCTTATAAGAATTTATGGATCAATCCAAATTTCTCAAAGGATTAATGCCCTGTTTTATTGAGAAAATTGCCAGGCAAGTATCTACAGCCATGCCCGATGCCTGTCACCCTGAGCGAAGCGAAGGGTCTCTATTTTATGACCGGTCACATGCCGGATCACGGCATTCGGGAATAACAGATTCATGAGAGATTCTTCGCTTCGCTCAGAATGACAATTTTAAATTACTCAGATGACAACTAATTCTTATGAGAAGCCACAAAAATTAAACCATCCTTTTAAGCTCTTCTGACTTTTTTTTCAGCCTCTTGGCCGAAACAGGAACAGATGTGCCAAGTTCGGGCGCAAAAACAGACACCTTGTACTCCTCAACCATTCTACCGAACTCCTTGATTCCCTTTATTTTTTCTAATGAAGAATTGAGGGAAAGGGTTTTTTCCATTTCACTGAATACATCTGCAAATTCTTTTACCTGCCCCGCCTTGACCTTATCCTTGTCAGGGTTATGACCTCCCCTTTCAGCACGTATCTCCATGGCCCTGAGATACCTGGGCAGATCCGCGAGCCTTCCCAGATCATAGAGCTCTGGAAAATTTGCAGGTATAAGCCTCTCTAGTTCCTCTTTGATGCCGGCACACATCTCCTTTACAGCACTGTTTTTTGAATTTGCCCCCTCAATTTCATTTATCCTTGACCTGGCATGATTATATGCCTTTAATACATTCATGACATGTTCTCTCAGGTCTCTGAAATTGCCGAGCATCTCTTCGGTGAGACTGAGGGAGTGCTCTTCAAAATCCTTCCTGCTCCTTATATTCCTTTGAAAGAGCCTTTTAAAAACACTGTTTACCATTGATTTTTCGATCGAGATCTCGCCTCCGAAATAGATGGCGGCATTTGCCTCTTCCTGAGGAAAGGGCCATTTTCTCTTTAAAAATTTTATATCGCCGGCAAGTCTCATCTCAAGCAATCGGCCAACGCCTTTTACATGTGACTCCAGCGCCTCGCGCGCATCAGAAAAGACCTTTATATTTACCCGGCCTTCTCGCACCTCCAGGCCGGGATATGCTGTAACATTCTGATCCACTCTGATCTCTTCCTGCAGGGCATCAAAATCCCAGTCTAAAAGTCCTTCCCTTTCCCACTCGAAGCGCACCTTTTTCCATAAACCGGACTCGGGGGCGTTTTGGCTGCGCCCTTTAAGAAGGCCTGAAATGTCCCTCCCGGACTGAAGCTCCTTTCCTTCATGATCGATTATGGAGATCCTTGGCCTGAGATGTTCTGGAATAACAACCGCATCCCATATGTTTGCCGGGATATCCGCGCCGAACCTGTCATAGACAAAACGGGACAGGGCTGTAATCAGAGGCTGATCATCATGCTTCATTTCTTTCAATATGATCTCCACTGTATCCGAGACAGGCACAAGCTGTTTTCTGTAGCGTTTGGGAAGACCCTTTATATAGGCGGTTATTCTGTCTCTCATCTGGCCCTTTACTCCCTTTTCAAGAGAGACTGCCTGCAGCCTTGATGCAACCGATGCCGGAATCTTAATGGTTACTCCGTCGGCCTCATCCCCGGGAGAAAAGCGATAGGATAGCCTTAATCTGTTTTCTCCTATTCTGAATTCATCAGGAAAAAGGGCTAATTCATCTTCACCGGGCATGCAAATAAGAAGGTCCTTCTCTGTCATTCTCAAAAAGGAGTCTCCGCCCTTCTCCTTTATCAGCCTGCTGAGACTCCTTACATCACAGATTCCTTCAAGCCGCCTCGAATAAAACTCCGCCAGGGCCTCTTCTCCTATAATAAGGTCCTTTCTTCTCAGTTTATGCTCCATTGTCGCCAATCTTTCCAGCATGGAGCGGTTGTGTGCGAGAAAGGGAAACAGGGGTTTAATATC
>CAZJOB010000155.1:4976-8015 GCA_964547435.1 uncultured Desulfatiglans sp.
ACTTCCATAGGAAACAGGACGCTCCGGGACTATTGTAAGGCCGTAGAGCGTTACCCTCTCACTTGCCCTGACCTCTCCCCTGTTCTTTTCCCAGTGAGGATTTGAGTATGATGATTTGCAAAGTTTTCCGCCCAGTGTTTCAAGCCATGAGGGATCTATCTTTGCAGCGGTCCTCGCGAAAAGGCGGGAAGTCTTCACCATTTCGGCTGCGACAATCCATGCCTGCTTCCGGTTGAAAAGCGTTGAGCCTGGGAATATCATAACCTCCCTGCCCCTGGCAGCCTGATACATGTTCTTTTCCTTTAAAACCGCTATATTTGAAAGAAATCCGCTCAATATCGAGCGATGAATTTTTGTATAGGAATCGAGCGCTCCCTCCCCCCCTGCTTTTGATGCGGGTGCGGCTTTTTGTCCTCCCATTATTTTCATTATCTGGTCATGTGTATAGATCCACTCCCTCATCCTGTTGAATGACAGAAAGTGTTCTTTGCAGAACCGCCTCATCTTATTCTGTGTCTTCAGCTTCAGCCATTCCCGGTGATACCTGTTCCAGATATTGAGCAGGGTAATAAAATCGGAATCCCTGTCTTTAAAAGGCGCGTGAATCTGGTCTGCCCGGGCCGCCTTTTCAGATGGTCTCTCCCTGGGGTCCTGTATGCTCATGGCTCCGGCGATTACGGCCATGTCATTGGTGATGCCTTCATGCTCAGCCTCGATCATCATTCTGCTGATTCGCGGATCAAGGGGCATGAGCGCCATGATTCTTCCCTTTTCAGTTAGTGCGATTTTATTGTTTAATTTTTCAATTGCCCCGAGTTCCTCCAGGAGGTCAAACCCGTCTTTAATGCTGCGCTGACCCGGCGGATCAATAAATGGAAATTCCGCGGGATGACCCAGATCCAGATCAATCATGCGCAATATCACTTCCGCAAGGTTTGAGCGTATGATTTCCGGAGGGGTGAATTCAGAGCGTTTTTCAAAATCATCCTTTGAATAAAGCCTTATGCACACCCCGTTGCGGACACGTCCGCAGCGGCCCTTGCGCTGTTCGGCGCTGCTTCGGGATATGGGGCTCACGGGAAGACTGTGTGTGCGCGTGGCGGGAAGATACCTGGAAATGCGGGCAAGGCCCGTATCAATAACATATTTTATATTCGGAATAGTAAGGGATGTCTCCGCGACATTGGTAGCCACCACAATCTTGCTCCCCTTTACCGAATACACACGACCCTGCTGTGAAGAGGTCAGTCTGGCGAACAGGGGCAGCACGGTCGTGTTTTTATAATTACGGCCCTCAAGCCTTTCGCAGGTTTCAAGGATATCCTGCTCCGTGGGCATGAATACCAGAATATCGCCGGAGCTTCCTTTCCTGCGCAGACTGTCGACACTCTTAACCGCCATATCCACATAGGTTATATCACCCTTTTCCTCAAGGTCAGGGTCCAGGGGTTCATATTCAACTTCAACTGGGAACAGTCTTCCGCCTATCTCTATGACCGGCGCGTCTTCAAAGGCCTTTGAGAACTTTTCAGTGTCCATGGTCGCGGAGGTTATTATTACCCTGAGTTCAGGCCTTTGAGCAATAAGCGTGCGCAATATGCCAAGCAGAAAATCTATATTAAGGCTTCGCTCATGGGCCTCATCAATGATGAGGGTGTCATACTCGTAAAGTCCTCGGTCTCCTCTTGTCTCGGCAAGGAGAATGCCGTCTGTCATTATCTTGATATAGGCCCCTGCCGGCGTTCGGTCGTCGAACCGCATTTTGTAACCGACTGACCTGCCGAGAGGTTCTTTAAGTTCTTCGGCTATCCTTCCTGATATTGTAGAAGCGGCAATTCGCCTGGGCTGGGTGCATCCTATCATGCCTGAAATTCCCCTTCCCGCCTCCAGACACATCTTTGGAATCTGTGTGCTCTTTCCCGACCCGGTTTCACCGCTTATAATCAATACCTGGTTTTCTTTTATAGCCCTGACAATTTCCGCTCTTCTTGAGGTAATAGGCAGTTCTTTCGGATAGGTGATTTGAGGAATATTTTTAGCACGGTCTTCCCGTCTTTTAATGGAGGAATAGGCCTTTTTTTTGAGCGCCGGAAGCTGCCGTGAAGGGTCTTTAAGCCTTTCAAGTTTTCCGGATATAATAAACTGATCCTTCAGCATTGCCCCTGAAAGGAGGGATTCGATCTTTTTTATCTCAGTATTCATCGGCATAATTAGTTTAAGATAATTAAGGATTTATAAATTTCCAAGTTTGATAAAATCGTAAAAAGTCCCGAGAACGTCATTCCCGCCCCGAATCAAGTCCGGGATAAACTCCGGCGGGAATCCATAACAATTTGAAAACACTGGATTCCGGAATCAAGTTCCGGAATGACGGCTGTTGGACTTTTTACGAGTGCAATAAGTTTGATAAAATCGTAAAAAGTCCCGAGAACGTCATTCCCGCGAAGGCGGGAATCCAGTCAGATACGTATTGATTCCCGCCTTCGCGCATTGTCGTCAAGCTAAGCCAAAAAGGCTTTACTGAGTGCAATATTTGGTATTTTAAATATGAACATCCAACATCGAACGTCCAACTTTCAACTTCCAATGAAAAACAAAAAGCAAAGAAGAATCAATGTTATTAGCATTTTATTGAACGTTGGATGTCGAAAGGTAAACGTTGGAAGTTTATCATTTTTCCCCGAATGAATTGCTTTCGCTGCATTATTCTCCTTAACTTGACGCTAATGAGACTTCGCTGGAATGACGTTTTTGGGACTTCCAACGAAGTCAAAAGCAACTTCGTTACTCATAGCATTGTATTCCCGACATAAACCAATTTTACGAGTGCACCATGATTTGATGAACTCCTAAAAAGCTTATTTATACCGCTTCGCGGCAACCTATGAGAAACGAAGTCTGCTTTGCCCTCGGTTGAAAGGTTACAGAGTGAAAATTCATATTCAATCATAGGGGCCGACCTGTGCCTGGCCCGACGTAGTTGTGATTTACCAAAACGAAGGCGGCTGTCGGCCCGCCAAGGTTGTTTATGGGCACATA
>CAZJOB010000156.1:0-3893 GCA_964547435.1 uncultured Desulfatiglans sp.
TCAAAACCATGACTACAAATAAATACATAAAAAACGTAAAACAAAATAACTGGCCATCCTTTACCGGAAAACTCTGGCAGCGCAATTACTATGAACACGTCATTCGTAATGACATTGATTTATTCGAGACAAGGGAATACATAATAAACAATCCTAAAAAATGGCATCTTGATAAATACAACCCGGCAATCACGGTAAATAAGGAAATACAATATGTTTAAAACAGAATTTACACGGGGGTGTATGCTTATACTGGGCGGAGCGCGCAGCGGTAAGAGCAGTCTTGCCCTTGATTTATGCAATCACATGAAAGGACGTCACATCTTTATTGCAACGGCACAGGCATATGATGATGAGATGGAAGACCGCATTAAGCGTCATAAGCTTGAGCGCGGTGAAAACTGGGAAACGATTGAGGAAAGCCTGGAAATATTGTCGGCAATCAAAGATGCTGAAAGCAAAGATTCTATTATTCTGCTTGACTGTCTCACCCTGTGGCTGAGCAATCTCTACATGAAATACGAAGAAGAAACAGGCAGGGTCTATGAAAGGATAGATGAACTTGCTGATGGGCTGACAGATATCAAAGGCTGTGTAGTGCTGGTAAGCAATGAAGTGGGCATGGGAATCGTGCCGGAGAATAAACTCGCCCGCGAATATCGGGATGCGGCAGGATATATGAATAGAAAAATCGCAGAAAAGGCAGGCAAAGTGGTCGTTACATTTGCTGGTCTTCCAATGGTATTAAAAGCCGATTGAATAGAAGAACCAAGAGAAAATAGTCTGTGATATTGTAGGGGCAGGCCCCTGCGCCTGCCCTTGAGATATAGTGTATAAAGTAAACGTTTTCTGGCAACCACAGGAGGTTGCCCCATACTGATAATATTATGATGCTATGCAATAAATACTGGTTTATTTTATATTCGCGCGGATAGGCCCCTGTACCCACTAATATAGGATAATCAGGGAATGAATATAAGGCATGCACAGTATCAGAAAAGTTGATAAGGACAAGACATGAAAGGTTATGTTCAGGTTTACACAGGTGATGGCAAGGGCAAGACAACAGCGGCCTTTGGGCTGGCCATGAGGGCTTATGGAGCAGGTCTGAATGTTTATATCGCCCAGTTTGTAAAGGGTATGAAATACAGCGAGCTGGAAACATTCAAACTGCTGTCAGAACATATTCATATAAAACAGTACGGCAGGGGCTGCTTTATATATGGTGATCCTACTGAAGAGGATATAACCGCTGCAAAGAATGCCCTCAGGGAAGTAAGGGAGATCATGCTTTCAGGAAAATATCAGATTATCATACTGGATGAGGCCAATATCGCGACTTATTACAAGCTCTTCAGCGTAGATGATCTTCTTGATCTGATAAGGGAGAGACCTGAAAATGTGGAACTGGTGATTACCGGAAGGAGGGCCGATCCCAGGATAATTGAGGCTGCTGATCTTGTGACTGAGATGAAGGAGATAAAACACTATTACAACAAAGGAGTGGTCGCGCGCGAGGGGATAGAAAAGTAGAATACTGTTTAAGGTTTACGGTATGAGGTTTAGGGTATAGGGTGTATGTTATATGGTGGGGGTTATGGGTGAGGAATTGGAAAAGATATTGACTTCGAACCTTTTTTTCAATAAATTGGATAAGCTTATAAATACTATTACCATATACCTTATACCGCATACCTTGTACCATTCCGCATAGCTATTAATGTATAAGGATATAGAGGTTTAGTGCTCTGATATATTTATTTGTATGTAATAGTCATCCATCAAACGGAATCCCGTTGAAATCGGGAACGGTCCCGCCGCTGTAACCCCGGGGCGAATTTTTCGGCAATAAAATGTCACTGTTCTGATTTATCAGGGCGGGAAGGCAGCCGAAAGATGAGGGGAAGTCAGAAGACGAGTTGGATGATTGATTAAAGGAATTCGATGGTAAAGGGTTCCGAAGGGCTTTTATGCCTTTCGGAACCCTTTTTTTTACGAGTTCATCAATGTTTTATGTAGATTATAAAAAGGAGAAAAATATGTATAAAAAACTGATAAATGAAATAAAACCTGTTGAGCAGGAATGGATTGATAAGGCATGGAAAAGGCTTGATAATCTCAGTAAACCAAAGCGCAGTCTCGGTTATCTTGAAGATCTGGCTGCCCGGATTGTGGCCATCTACGAAAAGGAAACCCCTGAAATACATAAAAAAGCGGTCTTTGTTTTTGCGGGTGACCATGGTGTTGTGGATGAAGGGGTGAGCGCTTATCCACAGGAGGTAACCGGCCTTATGGTAAGAAATTTTCTGGCGGGAGGGGCCGGTATCAATGTGTTGGCACGCCGCGCGGGCGCGGAGGTGCATATCATCGATATAGGAATGAAAGAATCGATATCTGATGCTGCAGGGCTTATTGACAGGAATATCAGGCGAGGAACGAAAAATATGGCCAGGGGACCGGCCATGACAAAAGATGAAGCTGAAAGGGCGATCAACGCCGGTATAGAACTTGCGATCATGGCCTCTGATAATGGCGCCAATATGATTGCAACAGGTGAAATGGGCATCGGCAACACGACGCCATCCTCTGCCTTGTTTTCTGTTCTTCTTCCTGCTGAACCCGCTGATGTAACAGATAAAGGTACAGGTCTTGAGAACAAAGGCCTGCAATTAAAGATTGAGACCATTAAAAAAGCCCTTGAAATTAACAAGGCTATGTTGGATGATCCCCTTGAAGCCCTTGCGGCAGTGGGTGGTCTTGAAATTGCCGGTATATGCGGTCTGTGCCTGGGCGGGGCCTCAAGACGCATGGCAGTTGTAGTGGATGGATTTATTTCAGGGGCAGGGGCGCTTGTTGCCATGAGATTGTGTCCCGCTGTAAAGGATTACCTTTTCTTCTCTCATGTGTCCTCGGAAAGAGGGCATCGAATATTCTGTGAGAAGGAGGGCATTCGTCCTATTCTTGATCTGGATCTCAGGCTCGGCGAGGGAACAGGGGCAGCGTGCGCCATGCAGATTATCGAGGACGCGGTGAGTATATACAATGAAATGGCTACATTTGATGATGTAGGCATCAAGGCAGGAGCGTAATCGAATAACATGAAGGGACTGGTAACAGCAATAAGGACTCTTACAGTTATTCCATTTCCCGGAAAAGAGAGTGATGATTTTTCATCATCGCTCCCCTGGTTCCCTGTGGCGGGATTGATTATCGGTGCTATCCTTTTCCTGGCTGCCTTTTTATGGGGTCTTATTCCCTTTGAACAATGGACCTGGGGAGGATCTTCCCTTATCCTTCTTATATCGATTCTGCTGACCAGGGGTCTTCACATGGACGGTCTGGCAGACTGGGCAGATTCGCTTGGGGGTTTTGGCAGGGAAAAAAGGCTCGCCATAATGAAGGATTCTTCAATCGGGGCCTTTGGCGTTATCGCCCTTGTTTTGGCCGTTGTTATAAAATTGGTGATATTTGAGAGGTTGCTGTCAAACGGTTCTATTATTTGGATACTTATCATACCTGCCGTTTCAAGGGGCATACTTGTAGAGATGATGACAACTATGCCGTCGGCTAGGGCCGGTGAGGGAATGGCAGGGCCTTTTATATGTAATGCCTCAATGCGGCACAGGATTATTTCTCATGTGCTTGCGCTGCTTATCTCAATTATACCTGGCGTTGCGGGTTTAGTTTTTTATGTGGCGGCGTTTATTATTGCTATTGTTCTAAAATCAATTTTCATAAGGCAGTTTAACGGCATAACAGGCGATCTGCTGGGCGCGTCAAATGAGATCCTTGAAATTGTGATGCTGGCTATGTGCGCTATTCCCGGCAAAGCGATTGTGGGGTATATGTGGGTATAGGCTCAAGGCTCAAGGCGCAAGGCGCAAGGCGCAAGG
>CAZJOB010000156.1:3993-8004 GCA_964547435.1 uncultured Desulfatiglans sp.
CAAGGCGCAAGGCGCAAGGCGCAAGGAATACCGGGTTAATTGATTGTAGGGGCCGATCTGTGTGTCGGCCCGTGAAGGGTATTTGCGGAAAAATGACTTAAGGCATAAGGCTAAGGGCGCAAGGCGCAGGGCAAAACCGTGTAAGCTTTACTGTGGGTTTAAAACAAAAATCCTCTGTGAGATCTGCGGCTCTGTGTGTTATAGAAATGATCTCGCTCGTTCGATTCGCTCACTAGGAGGCTCAAGGGGCACAAAAAAAGGATTTGAAGGATTTAAGACAAAATACACTCCGTGCTCTCCGTGGTGAAACAATAAGAGGGCGCAAGACAAAAGGTTAAAAGTAGCTTGAATTATGAATACACAGACAAAACATAAACACGGGGGCAACCCTCTGGGCGATTTTGAGCGAATGGGCCTGCCTCATCGTGAAATAATAGATTTCAGCGTGAACCTCAATCCCATGGGCGTCCCTTCTGTAATCATGGAAAACTGGAATAACCTGCTGGCAGAGGCGCAAAATTACCCTGATATTGAAGGAAGCGGAATAGCCCGTTTCTATTCTCATAAAATGGGTATTTCACCGGAGAACTTACTGGCAGGGAACGGGTCAACTGAATTGATCTACCTTATCCCCAGAGCGTTAGGATTAAGGAGAGCGTTGATTGTTTCACCATCATTTAACGACTATGAACGAGCATCCCTGCTTGCGGGCGCTGAAGTCAAAAGAATACAGCTTATTCCTGATAACAATTTTATATTGCCCGGGGTTGATGAAATTGAAGACGCTATAAGGGATGCTGATTCTGTCTGGCTTGGCAGGCCGAACAATCCCACGACCAACCTTTTTCCGAAAGAGATCATAGAAGGCCTGGTTGCAGGATATCCTGAAAAGACATTTATCGTTGATGAGGCATTTATTCAGTTCAGCGATAACTGGAAAAATGAGACGCTTATAAATGGCAAACCATACCCGAATCTTCTGATCCTGCATTCAATGACCAAGTTCTATGCTGTAGCAGGTCTTCGAATGGGGGGCGTCATAGGACACAGGGATAATATCGCACGCCTGAGGAATGCCAAGGAGCCATGGACCATAAACGGGATCGCGGACAGGGCTGCCATGCTTCTTGAACAGTGCGAGGAGTATGAATCCGCCACTATTTCATACATCAAAAGAGAAAGGGCAAGAATATATAGGAGACTAAAGGAGGTTCAGGGCATCTCGGTCTTTCCTTCGGATACCAATTTTTTCCTGTGCAGGTGGGAAAGGACGAATAACCTTGATGATCTGTTCCGGCATCTTTTGATGAATGGATTCTATGTGAGGGACTGCCGGAATTTCACAGGCCTTGAGGATAATTTTTTCAGATTCGGAATAAGGACTGAAAATGAAAATGATCTTTTAATATCTCACATTGGCTCCTGCACCATATAAAACCGGTTGAAGATGGATCTTTTATTCGCATCCCTGATACTTTTTTTCGCTTTCATTGCTGATATTCTTATCGGCGATCCCTCTTACAAGTATCATCCTGTGTGTTTAATTGGAGATCTTGTCCAGTTTCTATTTAATCAGACAAAAAAGAAGGGATTAAAGGGCAGAATAACAGGGGTTCATATTGCCCTGATATCGATTCTTTTCCCTCTTTGCATCTATTCGGCCCTGCATTTCATTTTTCTTGAGATTCACATCTTAATTGTTATTATTTTTGACCTCTTTGTCTGTTATTCATTTCTGGCACTGAAAGATCTGGCAGACCACATAGCTCCGGTCAGATCGGCCATCAAATCGGGAGATCTGGCCTCTGCTCAAAGGGCAGTTGGTATGGTTGTGGGGAGGGATGTGACTCGTCTGGATGAAAAGGGTGTAATCCGGGCTTCAATAGAGACAGTATCAGAGAATTTTGTTGATGGGTTTTTATCGCCTGTGTTCTGGTTTGTTCTAGGCTCTATCATTGGCATGTTCACAGGGGTTTCACCTCTCTTTACCGGCATATCCCTGTTGATAATCTTCAAGACCGCTTCAACACTTGATTCAATGCTGGGGTATAAGACGAAAGAGTTCAAAGATACGGGGTGGGCGGGCGCGAGGCTTGATGATATCATGAATTTTATACCGGCCAGACTCTCCATCATTGTATTGTCGGCAGGCTCCTTACTATGCAGGCTGAGTGTTTCCGATGGTTTAAGGGTGGCTTTAAGGGACAGGCTCAAGCATGAATCACCCAATTCCGCGCACAGCGAGAGTTTTGTTGCCGGCGCACTGGGGGTCAGACTCGGCGGACCCACCATCTATCCTGAAGGTTTGAAAGAAAAGCCATGGCTGGGAGGAGAATTTATCGATCCGGAACTATTTCATCTAGATCAGGCTTTAAAACTAATTCGGTGTTCAGCCTGGATTACTGCTATTCTGTGCACGTTGCTGCTGGGTGGTTTCTCAGCAGTAATGTAAAATCCCCCTGTATTCCATAGCCGCCCCCATTGATTTGCTTTATTGGGCCATAACTATCATTTTTGCTTAGGATTCACATAGTTAAATCATGTTTTATATTTTCATTACTCCTTTAATTTGAATATATCAAGGGGGGTTTTTAAGCAGGCTGATGGCTATGGGAAAAACAGGCTGTTAGGCTGAAGACTGAAGGGTAAAGGCTTGATGCTTGATACTGGATGCTTGTTGCTGGCTACTGGATGCTGGTGTATATAGGGATCTTAGAGCCCTGGAAGGCTAGAGCTTTAGAGCCATAGAGCCTTTGAGCAATAGAAAAACATAGAGCCTCAGAACCTCAGATCTTTAGAGCATTAGAAAAACATAGAGACTTGAAAAGCTAGAGACTTAGAACCTTTGAGCCTCAGAAAAAGCTGTATTGCGGCTGGAAAGCCGCTCCCACAAAATTAGCTCATAGCTGATAGCCTATAGGTGATAGGAGTGAGGCTGATGTCAGTGTTCAGGTTTCAGTGTTCAGACATCTGCACAGGGCGCAAGGTAAGTCAAAACCATAAAAACAATGGATTCCGGAATTAAATTCCGGAATGACGAGGCGGAATTGGATTTCCACCTTAAGGCTAACAGGAGAGCAGTTCAGGTTTTACTTCGGCCTTCAGTCTAAACTCCTTCAGCCTAAACACACACTCTCTTTTCAGGAGGTATGAAAGGCCTTGCCGTTTATTATGACCAAAGAATTACCTTGAGTTCACACATTCAAATGTGTAACATCTTCCATGTGTAAAAAGGAGGTGATTTCAATGGCAACAAATTTACAACTTGATGACAGTCTGATTGAAAAGGCTGTAATACTTGGGGGACATAAAACAAAAAAAGATGCTGTTTCAAAGGCCCTTGTCGAATATGTACAAAACCTTGAACAGGAAAAGATCTTATCTATGTTTGGTAAAGTAGATTACGATCCTGAATATGATTATAAAAAGCAGAGACAGCATTTATGAAGGTAATAGTGGATATAAGTATATGGTCTCTTGCTCTGAGGCGAAAAAATAAGTCTTATGATGCCTCTGTGCTAGAACTTCAACGGCTGATAAAAGAACACAAGGTTCAAATGATTGGCCCCATTCGGCAGGAGATCTTATCTGGTATACGCAGTGAATCGCAGTTCAGGAAATTACAGAATCACCTTGAAAGTTATCCGGATATTCCGGTGTTGACTGAAGATTTTGTTACAGCCGCTAAATATTTCAATATCTGTCGGTCAAAAGGGGTACAGGGTTCAAATACCGATTTTCTCATTTGTGCGATGGTCAGCAGGTATAATTTTCCAATATTTACCACAGACAATGATTTTATCAGCTACTCAAATCATATAAAAATCGTGCTTCACAGACCTTTATTTCATAACACTGTCGAACAGGACTCTTAATTTAGTCTAATGCCGGGGAAACTATGGCACGTACCTCAAAATATCAATCCTGTTTTTATTCAATCAATCAACTGCTCAACAGTAATATTCATTGCTTCTGCCAGTTTTAACAGTGTAGATTTCCTTGGTTTGGCGT
>CAZJOB010000157.1:0-7982 GCA_964547435.1 uncultured Desulfatiglans sp.
GGATACAGGGCATATCCCGTGGGGGGTGTTGTAAGAGATACAATCATGGGGCGCGCTATTGCCGACTGGGATATAACAACTGATGCCAGGCCTTCGGGTATTAAAGAAGTTTTTCACGATACGAAACATTTTTCCTTGAAACACGAGACGGTCACCCTGGTCGAATCCGGTAATTTATATGAGATTACGACTATGAAGGGGCGCGGCGGAATGCCTGGAAGCATAGAAGAAGACCTCGGTTGCCGCGATTTTACAATAGACGCCATGGCCTGGGACACTATTGAGGAGTCAATTATAGATCCCTTTAAAGGAATGAATGATATCAGGGTAAAAAAGATAAGGGGTGTTCTGAATCCTTTAGAACGTTTTAAGGAAGATCCTCTCAGAATGCTGAGGGCTGTGAGGCTGTCGGCTGATCTGGGCTTTTCCATAGAGGATGAGACGTCAGCGGCAATCTTGAAAATGTCCTTTATGCTTGAGTACGTTTCAAAGGAGCGTATCAGGGAAGAGCTTAAAAAACTGCTTGTAGTAAAAAAGCCCTCAAAGGCATTAAATTATTTGAAAAAATCCGGTCTTATAAAGTATATTGTCCCTGAACTGCTGGAAGGCGTGGGAAAGAGACAGAATCACCATCACAGGTACACAATTTTCCGGCATATTATGGAGACAGTGGACCGCATTCCGCCTGATCCCGTGCTGAGGATTTCGGCCCTTTTACATGATATTGCAAAACCCCGGGTAAGAAAGAGGATGAACGGCGAGTTTCGCTTTTTGGGCCACGCAGAGGCGAGCGCCCTTATGGCAAAGGATATTATGAAGAATCTCAGATTCAGCAACGAAGAGATAAAAAGGGCTGTCAATCTGATTGCACTTCACATGATAGACTATAATGAACAGTGGAGTGACGGGGCTGTGCGAAGACTGATAAGGCGTGCGGGCAGAGAAAATATTTATGACCTTATTCTCCTGAGAAAGGCGGATCTTGAAGCGCATGGGGGAAAAGATGATGAAGCAGCCCTTATGGACAGGCTTGAAAACAGGATCGAGGAGATTGATAAAAGGCCAGGGGTGAAGGGAATATCCGATCTGGCTGTTGACGGCAAAAGGGTTATGGAATTTCTTGGCATGGAATCAGGCCCTTCGGTAGGCATTGTTTTGAGGAGACTCCTTGAACGGATAACCGATAACCCGGATCTGAACAATGAAGAAGATCTCCTGCGCCTTATGGATGAAATGAAGAGTGTTTATAGCTAGTGAGTTGGGATAATAATGTGGGTGATAAAACAAGAGAAATAAAAACCGGTTCCGGAAGGTGGGGACTTACACGATGGCTTAATTTCAAGCTGCATGATGAGGATAAGGCCCGGGACCCTGTAGATCAACAGTTCATTGCGGACCTTGATGATATTTATAAGGTCGGGCGCTATGAGATAGTGGAGAAAATAGGGCAGGGCAGCATGGGAGTTGTTTACAGGGGAAGAGACCCGTACATAAAAAGAGATGTGGGTATAAAGATATCAAGACCGGCATCAAATATCATTGATGATGCTGTGGAAAAGTACCGGGAGAGATTTTTTACTGAGGCACAGTCAGCGGGAGGATTGTTGCACCCCAATGTCGTGGCAATCTATGACGCCGGTATGTATAAAGACTTCTGCTATATTACAATGGAGTATATCAGCGGCTCAACCCTTGTTAAATTCTGCGATAAGGAAAATCTCCTTCCCATAAGCAGGGCGTTGGAGATTATCATAGCCGCGTGCAAGGGCATTGATTATGCACATCAGAAGGGAGTAATCCATCGCGATATTAAACCATCCAATATAATGCTCAATGAAAACGGAGAAGTAAAGATAACCGATTTTGGCATTGCCCAGTTAAAATCAGGCAAGACTCTCGCGAAGGGTATTATCGGCTCGCCAAGCTATATGTCGCCCGAACAGATAAAAGAAGAGCTTGTTGACAGTGTGAGTGATATCTTTTCACTGGGATGCGTACTTTATGAGCTGCTGACAGGCACTAAGGCCTTTCCCGGAGAAAATCAATTTTCGATCATGTACAAAATAGTGAATACCGAACCTGCGCCTTTGAAGGAACTGAGGCCTGAAGCGCCGGATGTTCTGATAAAGATACTGAACAAGGTGCTTCACAAGGATGCTGGCAAAAGGTATCAGTCATGTATGGATCTTGCCTTTGACCTCAGGGTGGCATTAAGGGGAATAAAGGGCGACATTATAAAAAAGGATAAGGTTGGCGATGTAATTGACTATATTCGGGATATTCAGTTTTTCGGCGATTTTACCAGAGACCAGGTGCTTGAGATTATGAAAGCCGCTAACGTCACAAGGATTTCCGGCGGCAATGTTATAATGGAGGAAGGCGAAATCGATGATTCATTTTATGTAATACTCAGCGGAAAGGCCACTGTAAGGAAAAACAACATGGATATAGCCGCAATCGGTCGTGGCGAGTGTTTTGGCGAGATGGCGTATCTGAGCGGGGATTCCCGCACTGCAACCGTTGTCGCAAACACGGAATGCATTCTTCTCAAGATAAGCGCCATGCTTCTGGATAAGTCATCAAAGGAGATTCAACTGCTTTTCTTGAAAAGATTTGCCATCACTCTTCTGCGCAGGCTCTCATTAAGCATGAACACGAACAAATAATTAAAAATTCAGTAGCAATGAAGGAATAAATAATGAATAGGGTGTTTCTACTAAGCCTGGGCTGCGCGAAAAATCTTGTTGACAGTGAAAACATGCTGGGCCTTTTGCAGAATGGCGGATATTCAATAGTCTCCGATCCTGATGAGGCTGATATTGCAATTGTCAACACATGCGGCTTTTTACAATCGGCTGTGGAGGAGTCTATTGAAAATATCCTGTATCTGGCGGAAAAAAAGAAAGATGGGGATCTGGACAAACTTATTGTTACCGGCTGTTTTGTACAGCGTTATGGTTATAAACTGCGCAGAGAGATGCCCGAAGTTGACGGCTGGCTTGGCGTCGGAGAACTTGCAAGAATAAATGAGCTTATCAATAAAAGCGGCAGCAAACCGCCCCCTTTTTTAATCGGCAGGCCCCTGTTTATAGCTGATCACAGGGTCCCCAGGGTGCATACCACGCCTTTTTACACATCTAATATAAAGATCGCTGAAGGCTGTTCTCACAGGTGTTCCTTTTGCGCTATTCCCGGCATAAGGGGGCCTCTGAGGAGCAGACAGCCGGACTCAATACTGTCCGAGGCAATGGAAATGAGGGATCACGGTGTCAGGGAGATTAATCTTATAGCACAGGACACGACAGCATATGGCAGTGATCTCAACGGCAATGTGAGCCTTGAGAGGCTGCTTAAAAAGATGCTCCTCGCGGGCGGGATAGAATGGATAAGAATACTCTATAGCAATCCTTATGGTGTTTCCGATGAGTTGCTCGACCTTATGGAATATGAAAAGTCCATATGTCCCTATATCGATATTCCTCTTCAGCATATCAATAATAAAATACTCAAATCCATGGGTCGCCCGGCGCCTGAAGGCGTGTCTGTGAGGGGGCTGATAGACCGTATAAGGGGCATGAAGAGGAAAATCAGTATTCGTACGACTGTCATGACCGGATTTCCCGGAGAAACAGATTCAATATTCAATGAACTGTATGACTTTGTAAAGGAATCCCAATTTGATCACCTCGGGTCATTTGTTTATTCTCCTGAAAAAGGAACTCCCGCTGCACGCATCAAGGATGTGCCTGACAGAAAGATTGCAGAGGAAAGAAGGGAAATCATAATGAAACTGCAGGCGGATATATCCCTTAAAAAAAACAGGGAGATGACCGGCCGCATGGTTCCGGTTCTTGTTGAAGGGGCTTCTTCCGAGACCGATCTGCTTTTATGCGGAAGGACTTCAAGGATGGCCCCGGATGTGGATGGGCAGGTGCTGATAAACAGGGGAGAAGGCAAAACCGGTGAAATCATGCCTGTCAGAATAACCGAAGCCCATCCCTATGATCTGGTGGGTGAAATAATAGGGCCTTTATCCGAAAAAAGAGAATAAGGTTGAATATTATCAGGCCGAATGATAGATCATATTCAGAATTTATAAAACAGGAAATGCCGGTGGAAGAACCAAACAGATTATTTAATGGATTCAGTAAATATATCAATAGTATAGACAAAGAACTTGAAGAGGGTCTCGCCTCGGATATTCCCATGATCAGGGAGATAGGAAAATATTCACTGTTGAGCGAGGGAAAAAGACTGAGGCCGCTGCTTTTTGTACTGTCGGGGCTGCTTTGCGGTTATCAAAAAGATGATATCTACTACATTTCAACAATGTTTGAATATATTCATTGCGCGTCACTGCTCCATGATGATGTGATAGACAACGCGAATACAAGAAGAAACAAGCCTTCGGCGAGTGTTCTGTGGGGAAATTCCGCGGCGGTTCTTACAGGCGATTTTCTGTCTTCCCGCGCCTCCAGGATCTCTATAAGCACCGGCAATATTGATATTATAAGGATCTTGGGCGATACTGTAGCCCTTATGACTGAAGGGCAGTTTCTGGAGTTGGTGAATTCGGACAACTGGAATACAACCAGAGATGAATACATGGAGATCATAACACGAAAAACAGCCGAGTTGATATCCATATGCTGTGCCTCAGGCGCTGTAATCTCAGGGGCTGAAAAAGAATTTGTGGATAATCTGAGACATTTCGGGATTAATCTGGGCATATCCTTTCAGATGGTGGATGATCTGCTTGATTATGTATCGTCAGAAGAGAAGTTCGGAAAGCCGGTGGGCAAGGATCTGAGAGAGGGCAAAATAACACTTCCCCTTATTTACACCCTGAAAAATATGGACAGAAATGAAGCACAAAGACTTAAGGATAGATTTGAAAGCGGGAGTGTCGAAGATAAAGATTTTGATGACCTGATTTTGCGTGTCAGAGAAAGCGGCAATATAGAAAAGATCAGGGCTGAGGCCCAGGAATATGTATCAAAGGCATCTGAATTTTTAAATGATTTTCCCGGGTCTGTATATAAAAATGAACTGCTTGAGCTTAATGAGTATATAGCAAAAAGGAGTTATTAGCCTCTTAAAGGTAGTCAGCGCCGTCATATTCCATTAAAAATCTTTCGAAAAACAGCTCCATAAATTTATGTCTTTCTTCTGCTATTCTGCGTCCTTCGGCTGTTATTATTCTGTCCTTAATCTTGGAAAGTTTTACTCTGAATTCCCTGTAGGCTGTATCATCTATGGAATAGGGCTCGCTGTTTTCGGGATCAATGTCCGGATTATGCAGTCCCGCGCCCACTTCTCCTGCGAACTGGAAGGCCCTTCCAATGCCGATTGCCCCTATGGAATCCAGTTTGTCTGCGTCGAAGAGTATCTTTGCTTCAAGGGTTTCCGGTTTATTGTTGCCCCTGAATCTGTGAGACCGGATGGAATGGATGACATTTTTTTGTTTATCTTCCGGCAATAAGGAATCTTTAAGGAACTCCGAGGCCATTTCAGACCCCTTTTCAGCGTGACAGATTCGGCCCTTTGACATATCCTCAAATCTGCGTCCAATATCGTGAAGATAGGCCGAGACTGTCAACACCTCCATATCCGCTTTTTCCGCCAGTCCTATGCGGACACAAAGGTTATACACCCGCTCTATATGCCCCCAGTCATGGCTTCTGTTCGCTTCGTTCAGGCATTCAAAGGCGTGCCTTTTGATATCATCAATATCCATATCTATATATAATCTGTATCGCCGGAATCTCTTTCCGCGCTATTATTCAGCATTTGCGGTCTGTAATTTTCTCCTGCCGGTTCTCCGTTGACCTTCATGATTACAGGCAGGGGATGCGCCTCCTCATGCCTTATTAACGCCTTTTCCCATTTTTCTTTTGTGGCTTCGTCCAGGGGAGACCATCCCAGTCTTCCCCTGCATTTGGGAAATTTTGAACAGCTCAGCCATGGTCCTCTTGCGCTTCTTCTTATATTCAGCAATGAGTCGCACTTGGGACACTTCATATCAGTCAGAAGAGGAGGAACCTTGGGGGGATTGATACAGCCGTTCTTATCAAGATTAACCAGACCGTCACAAGCAGGATATTTGGGACAGCTCAGAAAGGGTCCGAAACGTCCCCTTTTTTTCAGGAGTGGCTCACCGCACTTGGGACAGGCTATGTCGGTCTGCTCGGGCGCCACGGGATTGCCTGCCTGATCTATGGGCGCTGCGTATTTACACTCAGGGTAATTGGCGCAGCTTAAAAACCGGCCGTTGCGGCCGAACCTGTAGACTGTTTCACCTCCGCACTGGGGACATTTATGGGGGGCCGGCTCTGTCTCCGCCTTTGCGTGGTTCATGTCTTTATAGGCCGCGGTCAGGTTCTTCTTGAACGGGCCATAGAACTTGTGAAGCATACGAACCCAGTCGGCGTGTTTTTCCCCTATATCGTCAAGCTGCTGCTCCATGTCTCTGGTGTAGCCCACCTGAAGGATCTCCGGGAATGCCTCGATAAGCTTATCCGTGACTACCTTTCCCAGATCAGTCGCGTAAAATTTCTTATTCGTCTTTTCCACATACTTCCTGTTCTGTATTACCTGAATAATCTGGGCGTATGTGCTGGGCCGGCCTATGCCTTCGGCTTCAAGTTTTTTGACAAGGGACGCCTCGGTATATCTCGGCGGAGGCAATGTAAAATTCTGAGACGGGTCCAGGTGAATTGCCCCAAGGCCCTGCCCCTTTTGAAGCGGCGGAAGCGTTGCCTCGTCAGAATGGTTCGGCACGCCGGAAACCCTGTAGTGGCCGTCGAATACAAGTATCCTTCCGGTTGCCTTAAACAGTAATTCTTTACCGGATGCATCTCCTGATACGAGGATGTTCGTATAGTCCCATTCCGAGTCTTTCATCTGACAGGCGACAAAACGTTCCCATATCATCTTGTATAATCTATACTGCTGAACAGTCAGAAATGCTTTTACCATGTCAGGGGCAAGGTTTATATCTGTAGGACGAATAGCTTCGTGGGCCTCCTGGGCTGATTTGTTTGAGGATGTAAAAAAATTGGCCTTTAAAGGAAGATAGCCTTCTCCATAGCTCTTTTTAATATAATCTCTCGCCATATCTATCGCGTCAGGCGATATATGAGTGGAGTCGGTTCTCATGTATGTGATAAGACCGACCGAACCCATATTCCCGATAGTAATCCCTTCATAAAGCGCCTGGGCTGTGCGCATAGTTGTCTGGGCGGTAAGCCCGATCTGATTAACTGCCGCCTGCTGCATGGTGCTGGTGATAAAAGGCGCGGAAGGCCTGTTTTTTGTGCGTTTTGTAGTTATTTCTTTGACTGTCCAGTCAGGGCCGTTTTCCACTACTCCTTTCAGCTTAATGACTATTGAAGACCTTCCCGACCCGCCGGATTTTTCTTCTCTCTGTTTTTCAATCAGTTTAAATCCGGCCATTCCGGCGATATCAATGGCTGACTGAAAGTCTTTGGGCCTGAATTTTTTGCCTTCAAATTCGACCAATTCAGCAGAGAATCCATTATGTTTCAGGAGCCATTCATTACGTTTTTCTATGGTGACGCCATTTGAGCGGCCGTCTTTGCCCTTTGTTAATGCCTGCTCAATAAATTCTCTGAAACCTTCACCGAATAAGGCCGCGTTTTTTACGTCGGTTGTGAAAAACCCTGTCAGTCTCCAGTATTCCTCGGGTATAAACGACTCGATCTCTCTTTCTCTCTCGACAAGCAATCTTACTGCAACAGATTGAACACGTCCTGCGCTCAGTCCTCCCGCGACCTTTTTCCACAGCAGCGGAGACACCTCATAACCTACAATTCTGTCCAGTATTCTTCTGGCCTGCTGGGCGTTTACCTTGTCCATATCTATTTTGCGCGGATTTTTGAACGCGTTTTCTATCTCTTTTTTTGTAATGGCATTAAAGACAACCCTTTTGGCATTTCGCAGATCCACATCAAGGGCCTCCA
>CAZJOB010000158.1:0-4367 GCA_964547435.1 uncultured Desulfatiglans sp.
AAACACACAGATAAAGACCCAATAGGTGTCATCCATTAATTCAACCAGGGTCGGAGCGGGGTAAAGATTTAAATAATTACTATAATTCTGTCAATCTTATAAAATAAAGTGTTGGGCACCTCCTGTATATCTTACATGTATCCTGATCGATAGATTGTCATAATTTCTGCATGTTTATGTAAATTTTACGATCATAGGCAAAAATATACAGAATAAGAAGATATGTCGCCCCTTTGCGAATTACCTGCCCTGCCCTGATGCGTTTTTTCCAATATTTTCAACATCAATACATAAAAAAGGCAATTAAGCTCAGGATAAACAGAACAAAATGCATAATACTTTATCGACATATGCAGAATACTTTGTAATTATTCCACACAATTTTACAATATGGCATATGATCAGGTCATGCCGATGCTTTTCGTTTGGATTTCTTTGACACATCTCTCTTTCTTGATCTCTCTCGTGATCCCCATCTTCTTGAAGCAATGACAGGGAACCTTCCAAAAGATTCATGAGAGATTCTTCGCTTTGCTCAGAATGACAATTTATTTACTATCCAGGATTTCCCTTATTTTCTGTGAAAGCTCAACCATGCTGAAGGGTTTCTGAATAAACCCGTTGCAGCCCCTTTTCAGTATGGCGGTTGCCTGTCCGTTTATGCTGTATCCGCTTGAAAGAAGCACCCTGGAATCCGGGTTTATCTTTTTTAATTCATCATAGACTGCGCCTCCGCTCATAGAGGGCATAATCATATCAAGTATAATGAGAGCAATCTTTTCTTTGTTTTCCTTATATATCTCTAAAGCCTCTCTTCCGGTCTTTGCTGTCAGGACACTGTATCCAAGGCTTTCCAGTATCTGACTGCCGACATTAATAATCATATTTTCGTCATCCACAAGCAATAGGGTCTCATCGCCTTTTATAAATCTGTTGAATTTCTCTTTTTCTTTTACGATGCTTTTTTCTGAAGCAGGCAGGTAAATATTAAATGTTGCTCCTTCACCCTTTTCGCTGTATACATTGATGATTCCATAATGGTTTCTGATTATGCCATAGACAGTAGCAAGACCCAGGCCCGTGCCCCTTCCCATCTGTTTTGTCGTGAAAAAGGGATCAAAGATACGTCTTTTTGTTGCCTCATCCATACCCGCGCCTGTATCTGTAATAGAGATTTTCACATAGTTTCCGGGCGCTATATAAAAAGGTTTCACATAGGTGTCATCAAGAAAGATGTTTTTTGTCTCAAGATAAAGATCCCCGCCTCCCGGCATGGATTGCCAGGCATTTACATACAGGTTTAACAGGGCCTGGTTAATCTGCCCCTGATCAACTTCCACGGCCCAGATATCTTTCTGGTATTGAGCATGAATTGTTATCTCTTTCTTCGTCTGGCCGAACATGTACGAACTTTTTTTGACCATCTCGTTCATATCGGTCGGTTTTGTCTCATACTTGCCTCCCCTGGCAAAGCCAAGCATCTGTTTTGTCAGTTCTGAACCGGATTGGACATATTCTTCTATGTCTTTTAATCTGTTGTAATAGGGATGAGAAGGGTCGATATCAAGGAGCATAAGAGAGGCGTTGCCCAGAATTCCCATTAATAGATTATTGTAATCGTGCGCCAGTCCGCCTGCAAGAGTGCCGATGGCCTCGAGTTTCTGAGCCTGCTCAAGTTTTGACCTGAGACGTTCGGTTTCGGATACATCACGAAGCAAACCCTGAATTACCGGTTTTCCCTCGTATCTAATTATTGATGTCGACATCTCGATCTTCAGAGCGGTTCCATCCCTGGTTATGGCAATATAAATATTGGAAGAAATATTTACCCTCTCCCTGCCTTCCATATAGTTATCAATAAGATTCCTTATATATTTGTGTTCATCAGAAAAAATCACATCCCACAGCGTCAGACGCAAACCCTCCTCCATTGAAAATCCAAAAAGATTACAGATCCTCTGGTTGAGAAAAAGAAACGAGCCGGAGGGGATTTCGCAGATGAAATAGCCGTCATGGGTATTTTCAACCAGAGACCGGTATTGTTTTTCGCTTTCCTTCAGTGCTTCTTCCACTCGTCTGCGGTCGGTTATGTTTCTGGTGATTTCTGTGAACCCTGTTACTTCTTTCCCCTCCCTGATAGGGCAGAATAAGGTCTCAAAATATTGATTGCTTTCTTTATCATGAAATTCTGCTAAAAATTTTTCTCCATTTAATGCCCTGCGCTGCAGTGACTCCCAATACTCTATTATTTCAGGCTTTCCGGAAAATTTATGGGGCTGCATACCGGGTTTAACTTCAATATTTAGTATTGCCTCTCCTATTTTTCTATAACTTTCATTGAAGGCCTGAGGAATACCATTTCTGTCGCATATTACCATATAGTCATCGGTATTCCGCATCAATGCGTTGTAGTATCGTTGAGTTGTTTTCAACTCCTTTATCTCTTCAAGGAGCTTCTGTTCATTTTCCTTCTGCTCCTTCAGGAGTTTTTCAAGATCCAATATTTTATTTTCTGAATTTTCAAAGCCTGTTTTCCGGCCCATTTTTCCATCCCCTGTAATGAATGATTATCAGAATGATTTACCTGCTCAAGATTCGGAGATATTGATGAAGCGATATGAAGATGTTTTACGAAGACTAAGATTAACAATCCTGTAAAATATATTCAAGTACTTTTTACGAGTTTACAAAAGATGTTCTTCTTTACAAACAGGCCACTTTTGGAATAGATTGCCTTTTATACCTTTAAAGCGAATGGCGGGTTATATATTTTAATTGATTCCGCATAGCGCACTTTAAAAAATATTTAATTGCAGGGAGACGCTTATGCCTCAAGAAAGTTTCTACGGCTGGAAACTGTTGGCAGCTTTATGGGCGATTGTCTGTATCAACCTGGCATTTCCCATTTATGGCGCCAGGGTACTTGATGCTGTGATGGTTCAGGATCTGAATCTCAATCGGGAGACTTTAGGAGGCATCTTTTCCCTCTACACAATCATGTCAGGACTTCCCGGCCCCCTGACAGCCCTGTGTGTCGGCAGGTTCGGAGTAAGGTTTACCATGTGTTGCGGCAGCCTTCTGGTCCTTACAGGCTCCCTTCTTATGGCGACAGTCGTAAGCAGCGGCCTGCATGCGGCCCTGGCCTTTGGGATACTGGTCGGGGCAGGTGTGGCGATGGGAGGTGTGGTTGGCGCACAGGCAGGAATCGCAAAATGGTTTATTAGAAAACGTGCCCTTGCCCTGGCTCTTTTCAGCTCCGCTTCGGGCATCGGAGGTTTTATCGCCTCCCCTCTGTTGAATCAGGTTATGGGATTTTCGGACAGAAACTGGAGAATGGGGTGGTGGATTATCACGGCCCTTGCCTTTGCGGCAGTATTTATTTCCATCATCTTTATAAAGGAAGATCCAAAGGATCTGGGCCAGTCGCCGGATGGCGATGTCTCAGGTGATTTGAAGAAGACAGAGGCCGGCATCATTCCAGGTCGTCGCAAGGTATTTCTGACCCCTGAAAACTGGTCCTATCGTGAAGTCCTCTTTAATAAGCATTTCTGGATAATGATGATCAGCCACATGGGCATGGGGTGCGGGTATGTATTGTTCCTGGGCCACGGGGTTGTGCACTTGATGGATATCGGGCACACTCGTGACGCCGGCTCCTGGGCCATCAGCCTTATTGCACTGACCAGTCTGCTCGGCAAGGCCATTATCGCTGCCCTGGGCGACAGAATAGAGCCCAGGTATATATGGGCGGGGTTTGTGGCGATATTCGGGATAGGAATGATACTCGCGGTGAATGCCGTAACCTCGGCCATGCTGGTGGGTGTGGCGGCGTGCATCGGAATCGGGTTCGGCGGAGGCGTTGTATGCGTAGCCACGGTCCTGAGCAATTATTACGGCACCAGGGTTTTCGCCTCCTTAATCGGGCTTTCGCTTGCGATAAATACAACAATGGGGGCCATAGCGCCATATATCGCCGGCAGGCTGTATGACAGCGGATATGGTTACCAGGGGGTGTTTTATACCCTCGCGGTCTGGTGCTTTGTGGGCGCTGTCGTCCTTTTTATAATGAAAATACCCGTTAAAGCGACCGGTATGAAAGAGTTGCACTGAGAAAAAAAGGTGCTATTCCTGTTCAGGGGATAATTCCTCACCGGATTCCATTATTCGTTCAACGCAGCGGTTAAAATCGTATGAACCGCGTCTATGCCCGGCTTTTATGCATTCATCAGTGGCTATTCTATATCGGCTGGATGAAGGATCGCCTGATTTGCCTGTTGTCGCACATCCGGGAATAACTGCCAGCGCTGCAAATATCAGAGTAACAATAAACAATCTTTTAGGTAACATAATATACGCCTCCTTGAAGA
>CAZJOB010000158.1:4467-7931 GCA_964547435.1 uncultured Desulfatiglans sp.
ATATAATCCACAAAATTAATGAATTCCTATTACCAGAAGGCGGCAATATGGCAGATATTGAAGGCACTAACGGTCAGAGAACGGAATTTGAGTGCGTAGGAAGGGCAAATATTCCGGGCAGGCTTTCCTATTCAATAGCTACAGGCATGGCGAAATACGGGTGCGATTATGTTGTTCCCGATATGCTTCACGCCAAATTCCTCAGAAGTCCCCATGGCCGCGCAAGGATCAGGAATCTGGATATAAGCAGGGCAATGGCACTTGAGGGTGTGGTGGATATTGTTACCTGGGATGATCCGGAGGTCATTTCAATGAACCCGGGGCTTATAAATCCTCCTGTCATGACAATGGCCGGAATCCACGGGCCGCTGATTCCCGGTGAAGCGGAGACAGAGGATGAAGAGATAGGGGCTGTTGTTGTTGCCGTATCTCCTGAAATCTGCGATCAGGCCCTGAAACTTATCAAAGTGGAATGGGATGTGCTGCCATCTATTGTGGATGCCAGAGATGGGCTGAAAACGGGCGCGCCGCTTATCATGCATGATCCGAAAGACCTTGTAACGGATTTCTCCATCGGGGATGTTGAAGCCGGTTTCAGGAAGGCCGACCATATTATTGAGTTCGACTGGGGCCATTCCCGCATGGTTTCTCATATCCCGAATCCGAACGGGAGCGTCGCGTGGTGGGCCCAGGACCCATTGGGATCTCCGGGACCGACGCTCTATATAGAGGGGATAAGCCCCACCTGGGGCGCGTTTCAGCTTCTTCCTCTTTACAATCTCACCTTTGATAAACTCTACCGCGGCACCACCTTTCAGGGCGGCAAATATTGCGACTGGATCATTCGCCGGTCTCAGCTTATTACGCCTTTACTGGCAAAAAGGACAGGACTGCCGGTTCGGTGTGTGAATGAAAGGCATAATGATTATTATCCCGCGAACCCGCAGAGGTATTCTCACTCGAAAATCGGTTTCAGGAATGACGGGACCATTATCGCCTTTGAAGAAAGCACTATCGGAGATGCGGGCGCCCCCGAGGAAACCCCTTCCATGATGGCAGGCCTTGAAGCTCAGTTCAGTCCTTTCAACACCACACGGTGTGTCAATCAAAAGAGCCGTTTTCAGCAGGTCTACACCAATTCCGGGCGTAACACTCTTAGCCAGACATCCCCATTTAACTGGGACTCCATGACCATTGCCGAGCAGATTGTAGCGGAAAAACTGGGCATGGACGTTATTGATGTCGCGTTAAAGAACGTGCACGGGCCTTCTTCCCAGCAGGATCCCGGCATACCTCCCAGCCTTGTCATGTGCGTGGAAAAGGGCAAAAAGGCCATGAACTGGAAATGGCATTCAGCCGGAACAAAAAGGCTTCCCGACGGCCGAATGCATGGTTTAAGCTTCCGGTACGCCCTGTCGCCAAGGCACGCTCAGCAGCCCTATACCGCAACAGTGACAATACAGGCGGACAGCAGGGTGTATATACCCCTTAAGGGGCCCTGGACAGGCACATATTCCGCTGACGCCTGCGCCCTGGTTGTGGCCGAGGAGATGGGGGCAAGGATCGAGGATGTGATTCTTCTCTATGACAACAAGGCAATATTCACTCCCGTGGGGGGAGGCAGCGACGGCACTACGGCGTCCTCCTGGGTCATAAAGGAGGCGGCAGTCAAATGCAGGAAACTGCTTCTTGACCTGGCTGCAAAGTCCAGAGAATTCAATACAACTCCCGAGAATCTCGATACAAAGGATACCATGGTTTATTTGAAATCGGATCCCTCAAAGGCCTACCCCTTTGGAAAATTTATCGCGGATGAGGGATTCGGCGATCATGACCTGGATATCACCGCGACCTGTTTCGGAAGACCTCCGGAAACCACATGGCATAAGGGCGGTCATATTCTCGATACCATGAATGCGAGCTTCTGCGAAGTTGCGGTGGATACTGAGACCGGTGAGACCGAGGTCACCAAGTATGTCGTTGTCTGCGATCCGGGAAAGGTCCTGAGACTGACGTCATTTGAGGGGCAGTTGCATCAGGCCATGTTCTTCAGCCACGGAGCGGGGTTGACAGAAGAACTGGTTTATGACAGGGCGACAGGTGTAAAACTCAGTACAAACATGTTTGAGTACAGAAAGCCAACGATGCTGGACATGGGTCCGGTTGAAACCTATGCTGTGGAGACGCGCGGAGGAAATGCCTGCTATGGCGCGACAGGCATCAGCCACTGCATGGCCGCGCCCCTGCTTCCTGTCTGTGCAGTGGCCAACGCAATAGGAAAGTGGATCGAGCCGCCTGCAACACCTGACAGGATACTGAAGGCCCTGGGAAAGTGTTAGCAGCAGATTAACCGCAATAAAAGGAGAATATCATGCACCTATCAAATAAAAAGATCGTTGTTACGGGGGCCGCTTCGGGCATAGGGGCTGAAAGCGCCAAAGAGATTAAGAGACAGGGCGGAATTGTGATAGGCATTGATCTGAACTATACAGAAAAGAATATAGATCATTATATAAAGGCTGATTTAACTGATCCGAAATCCATCGAGTCGGCTGTCGGCAATATTCCTGACAACATAGATGCTTTATGCAACATAGCGGGTCTACCCCCTACAAGAGACAGGGCAATGGTTCTCAAGGTAAATTTTTTAGGGCTCAGGCATTTTACCGAACTCATGATCAGCAAGCTGAACGAGAATGCCTCAATAGTCAATATGGCGTCTCTCGCTGGTTTTGAATGGTACAGGTCAGGAAATCAGATAAAGGAGTTGCTGTCCCTGAGGGATTTCAACGAAGTTGAGGCATTTTGTGACAGAACGGGGATCTCGAATCAAGGAGGGCGGCCCTATTTTCTGTCCAAGGAGGCGCTCATTGTCTGGACAATGATGAACCGCTGGACATGGCGGGACAGGGGCATAAGGATGAACTGCATAAGCCCCGGACCGGTTGAAACCCCGATACTTCCGGATTTTTTGGAATCCCTGGGTGAAAGGGCTGAAGAGGATATGAGGGTTATGGACAGGCCGGGACGTCCTCAGGACATTGCCCCGCTGGTCGCTTTTTTGTGCGGCGACAGCAGCAACTGGATTCGAGGCGCAAACATACCCTGCGACGGAGGGATGTACCAGCACATTTTGTGCGGAAGCCATGGATTAGAGTGACTAAAGTTACGAGTGATCTAAAGTGACTAAAGTGAGCTAAAGTGACTAAAGTGGGCTAGAGTGACTAAAGTGAGCTAAAGTGGCTGAAATGAGCTAAAGTTTCGAGTGAACTAAAGTTGTTAAATTCGTAAAAAGTTGAAAAACACTATTTTTTGTCATTCCGGCGAATGGAGTCTGCCCTGGCATGACTGAAGCCTTGGAAATCCAATTATTTCAGGAATTTATAGATTCCGGCTTTCGCCGGAATGACGAAAAGGTGAAATAAATGCATTCATTTTTATTCAAAAAAAATCAGTGTAAAAAA
>CAZJOB010000159.1:0-7105 GCA_964547435.1 uncultured Desulfatiglans sp.
TCGATATCCATTAAGCCTGAAAACTGCTGATCATACATCTCCATGATGCTGGAAATGGTATCAAGATTCGCCTTACCTGAGATATTTCCCTTTATCTCTTCATCCCTGTTGACTGAAAGCATATAGGGCGAGATGGAAAGATCAAGGGATATATCCAGTGCTCCCTGTAAGACCTGATTCGTGGTCCCGGTCAATAAAAAGGATGAACGCAATAACCGGTTTTCCAGTCTGGATTCAAATTTCAGAGTCAATAATGGAAGGTCCTCAAACATGTCTCCCTGAAATCTGATCTCTCTAATATTGATTTTCGAATCTATTTCGGGAAGATCAGGACGCCCACTCATCTGAAGACTTCCATCAAGGACCCCATCCATATTGAGTGTCTCTGTATATAATAATGAATTTAGGTGTATATCGCTTAAAATAATATCCATTCGGATTGATTCCCGGTTCAGCGTCCCCGATCCCCTGACAATTCCCTGAGCCAGAGACATCTCAAATTCTTCCAGGTTAATTGAATCCCCGGACCTGCTTATTTCAAGGGGTTTTACCAGGTCAAAGGCATTATCAGAGAATTTGCCCTTCAGTTCTGTGACAGAAATGGATTGTCCCTCATTTGAAAAGGAGTGATTCCCTTTTAAAGACATGGATAACTCTTCACCTGCCCGGCCGGCGCAGTAAAGCGTGAACTGCGATTCCTTTAAGTTTCCCCTGCTGGCAAATTGAACAAGATCCAGCCGAAGGCTGTCTTTGGTAAAATTACTAATTGAGGCAATCAGGGACAGATCTTCGCCCCTGAATTGAAGATGAAGGTTCGGGTTATTCATGGTCATATCCGCAATGATCTCTCCTTCAAGGAGGAGCCCCGAACCCTCAACCCTTATATCTGTAAAGGCAAGGGTATTATCCTGGAAGCTTAGATTAGATCTGCCTTCAATATCAGATTCAGGGTGATCTATCTTCAGCAGTATCTGTCCATTGTTTTTATCCTTATCGCCCGAGATATCGACAGCCGCGGATATTTGATGTGCGAATATATCGCCTATGCCCGGCCTTTCAACCATGAGATTCACCTTCAGGTTATACATGCCTGTTCTGCCGGTCAGGGACGCGCTGATATCAGCAGAACCCCTTATGGCCTTGCCTGCAAGGTCATCAAATATACCAAGCTGAGGTATGACCATGGTAAGGGTTGAGTCTGTCTCTCCGCTGTCCGGATTATACTGCGCGCTGCCGGAAATCCGAATATTATCCGATTCGAGGAAAAGATCGGATATCTTTAGATTATCTTTTTCAGAATATTCAACTTTACCTGAGTATTCGATACTGTCTCCAAATAACTTCAGGCGGTTATCAGCTTCATTTTCATGAAATGACAGGGTCCCTTTGTTTTCCGACCTGAATGAACCTTCCCGTGTGTCTGCCTCTATCGCGGTTTTAAGAATTAACCCTGCCGGAATATCATATCCTGTAAGATGTGAATAATTTTTCAGATCATTCACTGTAAGTGCAAGATCCCCGCTGCCTGTCTGAGATGCATGATCAAATACACCGCTGATATTGAATGAAACTGATTCAGAAACAGCCTTGAAAATGTTTATCCTGGAAACACTGTTAATCATGAAATCCGCGTCCAGTTCCCATGTTACTAATCTTTCATGGATGGTTTGTGAGATTACCGGCAGGGAGATCCTGTCGGTTTCTCCTTTTCCTGTGATGCTGAGAATGGATTGTGAACTTTCGTCTTTATCAGGAAAACTCATACTGAAATCACCGGAAAACAGGTTAAGACCAATCTTTTCATATATCAGGTCTGTTCCCCTGACAGACATGAATATCTCAGGTCCAGACAACGGACCCTCAAACCTGCCTCTTGCCTCGATGCTGCCGCCAGGTTCTCCTTTTAATACGGTCCTCAGCGTAGCAAGATCACTCATGCTGATATCGAAATCTCCTTTAGCATGAATTGCGCTGATGTCCAGCGCCCCCTTTATGCTGACAGCAGAGATCTCATTTTTTATTGAAATCTCATTCAGCGTAAGATTCCAATCATTCATCAATTCCGAATCCAGTTTGAATTCCGCATTCGTGCCCGTAAGGAGAATAATGTTCTCCGGCAGGAATCCTTCATGAATACGAATACTCCCTTTCATGGCAGCCTTCAATGTGCCGGAGATCCCCATCTGTATGTCCGAATTGACCTCGATTGCCTGCGGTGCATTGATCGTCAATATGCCTTTGATATCATCAGGAGGTCCCGCACCATTCATCTCCACGCGGATCGGACCCTCAATCCCTGTAATTTTTCCCAGCAGGCCTTTTCCGGATTCCTTGATCATGGCGTCTATAGAATAGAGACTGCCGTTATCTTTTATACCTGCATCAAGGAGGATGATGTCGCCTGCAATATCGGTCCTGGAGCATTTTATATAAAGCCTGTTCTTATCCTGTTTTTTTTCACCCATGATTTGCGCTTCAACAAAGAATACTGCCTGTTCCCCTAAAATTGTCTGCCCCAGGGACAATTCCTCGACTGCCATCCTGATTGATTCAATCCTGTGAATCACTGAAGGCAAACGGAATGAAATAGGTTTTTTTACACGGTCTTCATCCCTGGACAGGGGTAGACGTTCCAGCGCTGCTGACCTGACAGTCAGTTCTTTCACAAAGATATGTCCGGCAGCAAGTTTCAGGGGCGAAATTTTGAAACGAAAGTCTTTTATCTCAAGCCACATTCCCGATTCATCGAACAGGGCGATCCTGTCCCCATTTATATTAAATGGCACGATACCCTGAATTTTACCCAACTCAACACGAATGCCGGTTTTATTCAGAACCCTGTTGTTTATGATACTAGTAATCATGGATATGCCGTAATTTGTCTGAATAAATCCGAATAAAAGAAAGGGGATTATCACAAAAGGAAGGATAATAATCACGGCACGTTTTATTTTAGAATATCTCTTTTCCATTTTATTATCAGAAGGACTGTCCAAGATTTATATAGACCTGAAATGAGTCGTCAATGCCCTCTCTCTTTTTCAGGGGCACCGCTATATCCAGCCTGACAGGTCCTATAGGGGTATAATATCTCACCCCAAGCCCGGTTGCCCATAGAATATCCTCGCCTGATGTAAACAGGTCATTTGAAAAGGCCCTTCCGCCGTCCAGAAAGCAGGTAAGGCCCCATTTCTGTGTCAGCCTGATTCTGAGTTCAACGGATAATTCCATCAATGATTTACCGCCCACAGGGATACTGGATGAATAATTGCCCGCTGACTGAAAGGCGTAACCGCGTATGGAACCGCCTCCTCCGGCATAGAACCGTTCGTCTGCCGGAATCTCATGTCTGTATGCGCCCCTGATGGTTCCAAGGCTCACCCTGCCTGCCAGGATCGTACGCGGTTCCCTCAGAATGCCTATATAATGACTGTATGTAACAAGCCCCTTTAGAAAGAGCAGCGATTCTCCTGAAAGTTCATAAAAGGGGCCTATTTGCAGGGAAAGCCTGCCTCCCTGTGAGGGGTCAAGCAGGTCATTGCGCCTGTCCCATTCCAGGTTAAAGGGCACAGATATCATGTTGAAGCTCTCTTTTACCGACATCTGAGTAATGTCGGCATATTTGAATGTAATTCCCGCGCCGATACTCAGGCCCTTTCTTATTTCACGATCAACCAGACCGGAAACCATCAGGTTTCTGCTACTGTAGGCGTCAGGCTCATCGCTTGCGAGTCTGAGACCCAGGCGAAGGGTCTGGTCATTTCTTATGAAAGAAGGCTTTCTAAAACGGCTCTCTCCCGAAAGGGTAAAATTGGAGAATTCGGTCAGTACTTCAAATCTTTCACCTTTATGGAACAGATTGCGGTGCTCCCATGAGGCCTTAATGCCTGGCCCCTCATCTGTCTGATATCTTAATCCTGCTCCTATTGATCTGTGTTTTCGTTCATTTACCTCGATGTTTACAGGCAGGCTGTTTTCTTCTTCAAGTTCGTCTCCTTCGGTTACACGAACAGTAGCAAACAGTCCGAGTCCTGCCAATGCCGAATGAGTGCTGCTGATAAGTTCAGGATCGTATTTGTCACCTCTTTTGTAGGAGATGTTCTGCCTGATAAAGGTCTCATCAACATCAATGAGCCCGGTTATCGATGTTCTGCCGAATATGGCCCCGGGGCCGGTATTTATGACGAAGGTGATTCTGACGCTGTCATCACTATGATCAACCTTTATCTCACGCTCGTCTATTTTCACGAAGGGGAATCCCTGTCTTTGAATAAAGGCTGTCAGCAGACGCTCTCCTTCAAGTATCTTACCGGATTCAAAGGGGCTGTTTATTGAAAATCCGGTTTTTTCCGGTTCGGGCAGAATCACGTCAGTTCCGGTTCCGGCCAATAAAAATTCTACTGAACGGACAATAAAGAACGGGCCGGGATGGATATGAAAAATCACCTTGACAGGGGATTCGAGGTCATTGATTTCTATATCTGTTTCAGCCTTGAAAAGCCCCCTGGACCTTAACAGCCTTAAAATTTTGTCAAGATCTCCCTGAGCGCGTTTTTTAAGCATGTTAAGGGAGGCAGGAGGTCTGTTTTTCAGATTATACGTTTCTGAAAGGGCCTCAACATCAGATAGAAGTCCCTTGTCTGTGATTCCCCTGAAAGAGACATCATAGTTCAGATTCTGTCCCAGTACGTTTGAGGGAAAAAGCAGCAGACACGCAAACAGGGATATAAGGATATATTTATAATTGGAAAACAACGTGCATTTGCCTCTTAAATTTATTTATCGCTTTTCAATAAATTCTATTATCTTCAGGCCCAATCAGCCTGTTATGAATCTTGAATATATGTTACAAGACATTATCCATTATAAATTGTTGATATCAAAAGATAAATAAAAAGAATATTTATTGTCTATAATTGTATAAATATGTTATAGATATCAACTAATTAATTAAAAAATAACAAGGGGAGAAGGATGAATTACGATACGGCGCTTCGGGGATACACCTCGAAGAGGATAGAGGAGATAGAAAACGCAGACATACTGATGGGGATTCCATGTTATAACAATGAAGCGACAATAGCCCATGTTATTCAGATGGTCACCCATGGCCTTGCCAAACATTACAATGACAAGAGGAGCGTGATCCTGATTGCCGATGGAGGTTCCACTGACGATACCAGGGAGGCAGCCAGGGAGTTTGAGATAAAGCCGTGGCAGGAAAAGATTGTATCCATTTACAGAGGACCGGCAGGAAAGGGAACGGCCTTGAGGTCTGTTTTTGAAGCCGCCAAAAGACTCAATGTAAAGGTATGCGCCATGGTTGATTCGGATCTTAGAAGCATAACCCCTGACTGGGTAAAGTATCTTCTGGATCCCATACTGGAAAAGGGCTATCAGTATGTGTCACCTGTCTATGTAAGACACAAATACGACGGAACCATTACGAACAATATTGTCTATAACCTTACTCGTGCTTTATATGGCAAAAGAATAAGACAGCCCATTGGCGGGGATTTTGCAATCTCCAGTGATGTAGCAAGGTTCTACACGGAGCAGGATGTATGGGACACGGACGTGGCCAGGTTCGGCATAGATATATGGATGACAACCACCGCGGTTACACACGGTTTTAAGATCTGCCAGTCCAATCTGGGAGTAAAGATACACGATGTAAAGGACCCCGGTCAGCATCTGGGCCCCATGTTCAGGCAGGTCCTTTCCGCGCTGTTTTTTCTTATGGAGAGGTATGAAACCTATTGGAAAGGCATCAAAGGAAGCGAACCCCTTGAGCTTTTCGGTTATGAGGACGGCATGGAACCAGAACCTGTGAAGGTCAACCTGGATCTGATGATTGACCTGTTCAAGACAGGCTACAACCAGTTTTCATCACTCTGGAGGGATATCCTCAGTGAGTCCAGTTTTAAACAGGTAACGAAGATATACAAAATGGATGCGAAGTCTTTCTATCTTCCCACTGATTCATGGGTAAAGATGCTTTACGAACTGGCGGCCACCTATCATCTGTGGTCTGTCAACAGAAATAAACTTCTTGATATGATGACCCCGCTGTATTTCGCAAGAGTGGCCTCGTTTGTCAAACAGAGCTGGGATATGTCTTCAGCCGAAGCTGAAACCCTTGTTGAGGAACAGGCAATGAAATTTGAAAAACAGAAGGATTATCTAATAAAGGTATGGGATGAAAAACAGGCCGAAAAAATCGATTCAAAAAAATAGGAATTATTTGGAAAAGGAGGAAAAACATGTTTAAGAATATCCTTGTTCCGACTGATCTTTCGAATAAAAGCGTGAAGGCGCTGGATATAGCAGCGGGCATCATAGAAAAGGAGGCCGGCAAAGTGACCCTTCTTCACGTTGTTGAGACTATCGAGGATGATGAAGAAGATGAGTTCCGGACATTTTATGAAAAACTGTCTGCCCGCGCCCAGAAAAAAATGGATGAGATGTCAAAAAAATATCTGCATTCCGATTTTCACATAAGGAATGAGATCATCTACGGCAGGCGTGTTCAGGAAATAGTCGCCTACGCGTCTGGAAATAATATCGACCTGATAATACTCAGTTCCCATAAACTTGAAAACATAGATACTGCCCACGGATGGGCGACAATCAGTTATCAGGTGGGAATACTCTCTCCATGTCCTGTAATGATGGTGAAAGAGTGAAAACAGATAGAATAAATCTCTTTATTTCGATGAAAACCCCCTGCGTTTTGCTGGCCGGATTTTTAATCGCGATTCAGGTATTTTTTCGCGGGGCTGCCTTTTCTCAGGACGAAACGCAGTCTTCACCGATGCCGGCGCTCAAAAAGGCAGGCCTGTTCGAAGATATAAAAGATGGTGTTCCGGTTAACCATGGCCTTGTCTTTTCTTCGGGCCTGGGCGGAATGATATGTTACACCGAGTTTGATCCTGTGCCGGAAAAGACATTTATCTATCATAAATACTATTTCAGGGATGATCTCAGTTCCAGAATAAAGCTGACCCTTAATCCTCCCAGGTGGGCCACCTACAGCAGAATACAGCTAAGGGAAACAGATAAGGGGCCGTGGCGTGTTGAAATAACCGATGAAACGAATAAGGTG
>CAZJOB010000159.1:7115-7917 GCA_964547435.1 uncultured Desulfatiglans sp.
TCATGTTATTCGTTTCAGCATTACCGACTGAACACTATGATCGATTCTTCAAATCTTATTCCATATATCAGATGGCAGGATATAGTCGATATCCTTCTTATAAGCTATATTCTCTTCAGGCTCTATGTCCTTTTCAGAGGGACAAACGTCGTCAGGGTGCTGATAGGCATTGTGCTTCTGTGGTTTTTTCAGAAGATAGCGTTTTTTCTCGGACTCATTGTCACGAGCTGGGCCATACAGGGTTTCACCGCGATGGCGGCTATTATTATAATCGTGATATTCAGAAACGAGATACGGTCTGTACTTCAGACAAGAAATTACAAGAATCTTTTATGGGGAATATCCGGGGAAACAGTTGAAACTCCTGTTGACGTTATAGTTGACGCCCTTTTTGAACTGGCCCGAACCGGTACGGGCGCCTTGATTGTCCTGCCCGGAAAAGAGGACATAAGCGACACTGTTCACAGCGGAATTCCCTGGAACGGCATTGTCTCAAAAGAGATGATTCTGAGCATATTCTTTAAGGATAATCCTGTGCATGACGGCGCTGCTGTTATATCCGGCAATAAGGTTGTCGAGGTGGGAACCATACTCCCCCTTTCCAGAAGAAAGGATCTTCCCTCATACTATGGCACACGTCACAGGGCCGCGGCAGGGCTTGCGGAAATAACAGACGCCCTTGTAGTTATTGTGTCGGAAGAAAGAAACAATATCCTTTGCGCAAGAGGCAGCCAGTTTCACGGAATCAGGACAAAAATGGATCTGATTGAGATGATAAATAAACATCTCGGGATAAGAAAGG
>CAZJOB010000160.1:0-7910 GCA_964547435.1 uncultured Desulfatiglans sp.
CAAAAAGACCTTTGATATTCTTGCCCAAAGCGTTCATCTTTACCCTGGCACCGCGCTTAACTGCGTTCAGAACATGGGCAGGGCCATTTATAAAACCGATGAAAGCGACCTGGTGGATTTTTTTCTGGAATCGGTTATAGACCTGGGCTTTCAGACGCCTGACTTCAGGGTGGGAGACGACCTTCAGACCCAGGTGAATTCAGCCCACATTCAGAATATACGAGCATGGATGGAGATAATTGAACTGAATCCCACCTGGTCTAAAAAGCTGATGTCATCCCTTATTGTCTATCTTTCTCTGGGCGGTGTTTATATTAAAGACACGGATCTGTTTCCAAGGGATATAACATGCTTTTTGAACAGCGATATCAGCAATGTCTACAATCTTGCCAAACAGCTTACAAGGCTTTTCCCGACCTATTTCAATGATATCGGCGCTGAAGGTCATCTTAGGGACATATCCACAAGACTGGACGAAATATGTTTTCGTAAAGATGTGCTTATCCATTACTTAAGAAAACAGAGTCATGTTGAGAGCAGCAACAGGATTATCGGCCTGATGGAGGCCACTCTGAATTTCTGGCGCACCGGAAACAAGGGCAGCCTTAAGATATTTCTCCCAAAGCATATATATGAACAGGTTGATGTTGAAGGCCCCTACATCGACGGAGTGAAAAACCTCCTTTCAGAAATCTTCGAAAAAGGAAAAATTAAAGCGATAAGAGACCTTTTGGATTTCGACGAGGAAGGGGTAAAAGAGATACTCAAGGATTCCGCAGTCACAGACAGTGTCGACAGGGAGAGAATGGAACTCGCCATATCCTTATACAAATTACTGGTGCAGAAATATTCCATTGATTTTCTGGAACTGGATAATTATATAAATCAGCTTCAACCCGGATTATTCCCTGAAATCAACGGGCTCAGGGACGTCCTTGCAAAACCTGATGTTCCCGGAAAGATTTCGGGGCTGTTGTCCTATCTTGAGACACTAAAGGAATCCATAATATCTTCCGAGAAATATGATGTAAGAGAGGATATATATCACAAGAGGCATTTTACCGTTGATATCCCTTCAATGTACGGCAGTTATCATGAGAAAAAATTCGATAGCCTGGGACTCACCTTTCGCCTTGAATCCCTTGTGAACAGGCTTTTTGAAGAACTTGTCTCTGAAATGGATCTTGGACTTATCACAAGAGACACGTTTTTTCATATTCATGAATACCTGAAGCTCTTTCACAGGGCCCTGAAACTGGACGGCCTGTTATCTTCCGAGATCGAAAAACAACTCGATCTTCTGGCCAGGTCGCTTGAGGTCACGGGTTTTTCATTCACGCAGTTCATTGACATATTCCGGGGTTTTTCACAGGCTGTAAACAATGTGGTGAATGATTATTTCAATGCCATGCATCAGCCGAATCTTATCAAGATACTGGACAAGATGCCTGAAGACGCCCTGCTGCCCAGATATAGAAGCAACGGTGAACAGTTTGACAGGGACAAGGCTGTTCACCGGATTTCGGAAGTATTCTTAAGAGAAAGGATCGCCTTTGCGCTGGGATTGCAGCAACTGGATATCTTTCTGACCAGAATAATGAACACCCTTTTTCAACAGTCAGACAGGCTGCCCAAGGATAAACTGCGCCTTCTCTTAAACTATGATCCTCAAAAGGCATTATCTTCTATCGGGACCGATAACAGGCGGATCTCAGGGGTTATTCATCTGGGCAACAAAGGGATGAACCTGGTTAGATTAAAACAATACGGGTTTCCGATTCCGCCGGGTTTTATCATCACAACTGAGATATTCAGATATTTAAAGGTAATTGCCAGTTATGCTCCTGCGGATAAAAATTATAAAGACCAGATCAACCGTGAATTAAGAGGCGTCGAGGAGCAGACAGGAAGAACATTCGGCAATCCTGGTAATCCATTGCTTTTGTCCGTAAGGGGCGGCTCGTCCATTTCCCAGCCAGGCATGCTGAGCACATTTCTGAATGTAGGTATTAATGAGGATATTGTTGAGGGTATAATCAGGCGCACAGGTGAAAAATGGTTCGCCTGGGACTGTTACAGGCGGTTTCTTCAATCCTATGGCATGGCCTTCGGCCTGAACAGAAACGATTTTGACGATATTATCGCCGATTCAAAAAAAAGACTGGGAGTGCTTCACAAGATCAATCTTACCGGCGAACAGATGAAACAGGTTGCTATGGATTACAGGGATTACATCACGAATAATGGGATTGAGATTGAAACATCACCCCTGGCGCAGCTTCACATAACTATAAGCAAGGTCTTTGAATCATGGAACACCGCGAAGGCCAAGGCGTACCGCAAGATAATGAAAATATCGGATGACTGGGGAACAGCGGTAACAGTGCAGGCAATGGTGTTTGGAAATCTCAGGAAAAACTCCGGCTCAGGTGTGGTTTTTACACACAGCCCGAAACTTCCCGGTGATATGGTCAGGCTATGGGGTGATTATACCCTGAGCAATCAGGGTGAGGATGTTGTATCCGGTCTGGTCAAGACACTTCCCATATCAAACAGCCAGGCGGAATATGAAAGCCGGGATATTAAAACAACATTGCAAAATGCCTTTCCGCGCATATATAATATTATAAGAACGCTGGCCAAGGAGCTTGTATACAACAGGAACTGGAGCCCTCAGGAGATGGAGTTCACATTTGAATCTGAAAATGAAGACGACCTCTATTTTCTGCAGACAAGGGATATGGCCATAAGAGAAAGCCAGAAAGTCCTTTCATTTGTTACAGGAACTGACACGGAATCACGGTTCCTTGGACACGGCATAGGTGTAAGCGGCGGCGCCATGTCCGGAAGGGCGGTGTTTAATCTGGATGAAATACGCGCTTTCAGAGAAAAGGAGCCTGATACTCCTTTAATTCTCATCAGGGGAGATACGGTGCCTGATGACATTGAAGAAATCTTTGAAAGCGACGGGTTGCTGACGGCCAGGGGTGGTTCAACATCACACGCTGCCATTGTTGCCCACAGACTGGGCAAGACCTGCGTTGTGGGCAGTCCCAATCTTATATGCATGGAAAAGGATAGCAGTTGTTCACTTGATCAGATACATCTGAATACGGGTGACTGGATAAGCATTGACGGAAGGGAAGGCTCGATCTATTCGGGCATACTGGAAATAGAAGAGTTAGCAAGGGGGTAAAAAATGGAGAATATATCTTCAACAGGAAAAACTGAGAGTGATCTGATCCTCGGTATAAACGGCCTGGGCAGAATAGGTAAACTGACGTTATGGCATCATGTGGCGAGGAAATATTTCAAGGAGATAGTGATTAATACGGGGCGAACTATAGGTCAATCAATAAATGACCTGGTGCATTATGTTGAGAGGGATTCCACCTACGGCTGGCTTCACGGGTATCTCTACGGCCACCGGGGAGAAAGATTAATCAAAAATGTAAATGAGTCTGAAGGCACCATGGAGATAGACGGGCTTAAGGTCAGGATACTGAGAGAAAGCAGAATTCCCAGAGATATACCATGGAGAGATTACGGCGTGAGGCTGGTAGTGGAGGCGACAGGTCAGTTTCTGGATCCCTCACTCCCTGTCGATCACCCGAAAGGCTCTGTAAGGGGACATCTGTATTCCGGGGCCCAGAAGGTTATTGTATCAGCGCCATTTAAGATCAAGGACAAAAGCAAATCAATGCCCGATGACTCCATCACAACAGTAATGGGCGTCAACGGCAACTCCTATGATCCGAGACAGCACAATATCATTTCAAACGCTTCATGCACCACTACATGTCTTGCGCACATGATTAAACCCCTTATTGATAACTTCGGCCCGGGCAATATCCTGACCGCTTCAATGGCAACTGTCCATGCCGCGACAGGTTCACAGGAGATTCTTGACCGGCCGGCAAAGACAGGGGCAACTGACCTGAGAAAAAACAGAAGCATTATGAATAACATCATCCTTACCACTACAGGGGCGGCAAATACCTTAGGCCTGGTCATACCTGAAATGAAAAAGATAGGCTTTATAGCGGAATCAGTGCGAATCCCCACAACAACCGGGTCTCTTATAATACTGGTGATAAATCTACAGGAGGACCCGACAGGAGACTCCATAAGAAGAGACACAATAAATAACATCTACAAAGACGCTGCAAAGAATGACCCATTCGGCTATCTCCAGTATACCGAGGAACAGAATGTGTCGAGCGATATTATAGGGCTGCCAAAGGCGGCCACTATCATTGAAGGGCATGAAACACACACCAGAACCGCGGATGTAGCGATAGATCTTAACAGAATATGCGGAATCCCAAAGGATGTAATTGACAAGTGCGACCAGACTATCGCGAGAATCTCCATCACACAGGCAGTGATATACGGCTGGTATGACAATGAACTGGGAAGTTATGTAAACATTCTCGGAGACAGGACAGTATCGATCGCGGAAGAGATGTAGATATCCTGTTTAAGGTGTACGATGTAAGGTATAAGGTTTACGGTATAGGATTCGGCATGTTCTTTAAAAATAAGCAGGAGTTTTTAATATCTATTGACAACGCATTCAATATCTATATAATGCGCACTTGTCTTTTATAAACTATGCAAGTTTATACTGGCATTTAAAAGGAAAAGCAAAGGGGGTGATTCCTATAAAATCAATAAGTTACAGATTAAAGGGATATCTATTAAATCTCAATGGACGCCTTTGCCTTTTTAAGGCGGGCCGATGCTTTCCTGTTTATATAAGGTAATGAGGTTATATATCACATGCGATAATATAAAGTCAGAACCAGTCTAATAAGACTTATTTACGGAAAGCATCTCTTCAAAGGACGAGGTGCTTTTTTTTTAATTAAAACCGGAACCATAAAACTTTTAATTTAAAAAGGGGTAATATTAAAAAATATGAAGGTAATAGTACAGAACAATCAGATTGAAAGAGCTATAAAGGATCTCAAGAAGAAACTGACAAAGGAAGGTTTCTTTTCTGAAATCAAAGAGCGAAGATTCTATGACAAGCCGAGTGTGCAGAAAAAGAAAAAACAGGCCAAAGCGGCAAAAAGACGCCGTAAACGCATGAGAAAAATAACCAGGTTTCCATAAAACACTCTTAAAACTCCCGACAGATAGAATAACCTTATTATCTTAATGGATAGATGATGAACGGGCCTATCCTTTTATACCCGTCAGGCTGTTCTATCTTCGGTGGAAACCTTTATTTGTCTATTCTGATGCCTGATTTTGGCCGATGCTTTAACCTTGACAAAAAACAGATGAGCGGATAAATACACACATCATTATCATAACTCATAGATCTATCAGAGAGCCTTTTTCTTCTTCAAATCAAAGAGGAATAATAAATGAACAATAAAAAACGCTCCTCTGACAATCCATTCGGAACAGGATGGATCTTGTCCTTAATAAAATCTTTTACTTCATGTTATTCCTCCATGATGTCGAACCTGTTTAGAAACGGACTGATCTATTATATAATCGGCCTTATTCCCGCCCTTGTTATAGGCTGGATAATCTTTCCCATTGTATTGTATTCGGAAGAGACCCCTCCTGTGAATTTCAGCCATGCCATTCACACAGACCCTGATATCGTGAGTGAGATTGATGCCGGCGCTGAAATTGAAGTATGCCTGTTTTGTCATTCATTCAGGAATGACGGGACTTTTACCGGAATACCAGGCATCAAAACATGCGCTCGTTGCCATGATGACCCTGATTCTCCCCTTGGAGAAGACCCTGCCGAGGCAAATTTCCTTAATAAATATATGGCAAATAATAAAGAAGTGTCGTGGCCTGCCTATTTCAGGCAGCCCGATTCCGTGCACTTTTCACATATAGCGCATGTAAAAATGGGAAATATCGACTGCTCCCTGTGTCACGGCGATCATGGCAGTTCGGAACGATTGCCGGTTTATAAGAAGAATCGACTGACCGGATACAGCATTAATATATGGGGGTCCAATATAGCAGGACTCAAAAAAAATACATGGGACAGGATGAAAATGGATGACTGCGCTCAATGTCATATCGAAAAGGGCCTGGATAAAAATAACGCCTGTTTTGTCTGTCATAAATAAAGAGGCTTAACGATGAACCCCGAAGGAAAAGACACAACCGGTAAATTTACGATTAACAGAAGAAATTTTATAAAGATCGCTGCAGGGGGCGCGGTTGGCGCAGGACTGTCTCCCATTCCATGGAAGCTGATTGACGATACGGCGATCTTTACCCAGAATCTGCCATGGGTCCCTGTGCCTCAGACCGGTGAATTCACCCATATAAAATCCATCTGCACCCTGTGCCCCGGTGGTTGCGGAATTTCAGTGAGAAAGGCCGGCGAAAGGGCTGTAAAGATAGAAGGAAGGACAGATTATCCTGTTAATCAAAGGGGATTGTGCCCTCTGGGGATGGGAGGTCTTCAACTGCTCTATAATGAGCAGAACCGGTTTACCGGCCCCATGAAACGCACGGGAACAGAGAGATCAGGCATTTTTACATCTATTTCATGGAAAGACGCCATTCGAACCCTTGCCCTGAAATTATCCGATCTTCGAAGCATGGGCAAAGCGGATTCCATTGTGGCCGTTGATGGAAATCCTGCGGGATCAACCATGTCTGTCATGATTGAACGTTTTATGAAAAGCATTGGAAGCCCCAACTATATGAGGATGCCATCATCGGAAGGCACTCACAGAATAGTTACAGAAATCATGTATGGCAAGCCTGGTTCTGTTGCTTATGATCTTGAAAATTCCGACTATATATTAAGTTTCGGGAGCGGCCTTCTGGAAGGCTGGGGATCGCCGGTTCGTGTATTAAACGCCTGGGACACCTGGAGGTCAGGGATAAAGGGCAGTGTGAAAATCGTCCAGATAGAATCCAGGGCCTCTGATACCGCCTCAAAAGCCGATAAATGGATTGCTGCCGATCCGGGGACCGAAGCCGCCCTGGCCCTGGGTCTCGCCCATGTAATGATAAAAGAGGACCTGTGCGATAACAGATTTCTGTCTGAATACTGCTCGGGATTTTTTAACCGGGAATCATCGGAAGGAACAACCTGCACCGGATTCAAGGACTATGTCCTCCAAGAATACTCCCCTGAAAAGGTCTCAGCTATTACAAAGGTAAAGATTGATGACATCCTGTCTACGGCGAGGGATTTTGCCGGCGCAAAATCCCCCCTGGCTGTGTGCGGCAGAGGAAAGGGAATATTGAACGGAAGCGTAATGGAATACATGGCAATACATGCCCTGAACGCCCTGACAGGCAACCTGAACAGGCCGGGAGGTCTTATTATTCATGAACCGCTTCCATTAAACCCTCTTCCTGATGTGGTTACAGATGATATTGCAAGGGAAACCCTTAAAAACCCCCGCATTGACGGCGAGACATCAGAAATATTTTCGACAAATCAGGGCATCTTCGGGAACCTTGCGGAAAAGATCATGATGAACTCCGGGCCGGAAGTGAACATCATGCTTATATTCTCATCAAATCCGGCCTTTACTCTTCCTGATGGGGGCACATTCTGCCGGGCCATGAAAAAGATACCCTTAATTGTCAGTTTTTCACCCTTCAGGGATGAATCGGCGCTCATGGCGGATCTTGTTCTTCCTGACCATACCTGCCTGGAAAAGATCGATGACGTGGTGTTGCCCGCGGGCATTCAATATCCTCTATACGGTTTGACCGAACCGGTTGTGGAACCTCTCTATGACACGAGACACAGCGGGGACGTGATAATTGATATTGCCGGAAACATGGGTGGAGGAGTGAGCAGATCATTCCCCTGGAAAAGATACGAGGATATCTTAAAAGAACGTGCAAAAGGCCTGAATATCCAGTGGAAAAGACTAAGGGAACGCGGCTTCTGGCATCAG
>CAZJOB010000161.1:0-7908 GCA_964547435.1 uncultured Desulfatiglans sp.
CTATTTTTTGTAAAACTGGTTACATATAACCATTTTTAACCCGGTTCTAGACCGGTCAATAACATGTTTGCAAAATATAGTAAGAAACGAGGAGGCAATTTTGAAAAAACTATTGGATAAATTCGCCTTGAGGCCAAAGCATTTGAGTATATACATCAATCTCGCGATAAAATTACTTTATATTGTTTGCGTTTCTTTAATCCTTTCTGCCCTTTCAGTGAGCGCAGCTCAATTAGAACTTAGCGATTTCACAGGGCAGACAGGCCCAGCGCCACCTCCAGCACCATATACCACTACAGTTCTCTCAATTCACGACGCCCCCACGCCTATTGACTACTTCTACATCGAGGTATATTGGGAAGGGCCTGCTTTGAGTTTACACCAAGTTATACTAAACGATGCCATCTTTGGCGGCTGGGATTATACCAAAACTGCTATTGTATCAGGCACTAATTACAGATATGTGAAATTTACATGCTGGACCTTAGGTTCTCCTATTCCGGCGGGATTCTCTGGAGATATAGCCCAAATAAAATTGGAGGTATGTGAAAACACAGAGACAATCTTTACAATAAGAAATTGTCAGCATGATTTCGAAGGGCTCACTACAAAATTCGCAATATTTACACCAGGTCAGGGGACGATAGTTGACGAATTCCTTCCGCATGTCGATGGCGATGCAAATCTCAACGGCAGACTCGATCTATCTGACGTTTTGATAATCCTTAGAGCACTATCAAATAATTCACCATGACCGAAAATATTAACTTTAAACACCCATATTGTTTTCGTCTGTCGGAAAAAGATTTTGCGAACCTATCAGTTCACCTGACAGGTGTTTCGCTACCGCTTCACATCTGCAGGTGACTTCACCGTTATGCGTGATCTCAACAAAAGGGAGGTTGAGATAAAATGAGATATTTGTTCTTTTTTGTTTTGGTAATATTCATCTTTGGCTGGCTGTTCAAGGCGAAAGGCAAAATCAAGACAAAAAGGGTTAGCTTAAGGGATAATTCCAAATCACCGCTTGTCAAAATTTCGCAAAAAAAAGAAAATGATGATGGGCTTATCGTACTCTTAACAGTTGATGTGTATTATGAACTAAGGTGTCAATTTTTCCGAAATGGTTCGCCTTGGGTTGATGTTTATAACACCAAAGATGGCTTTAATCACTCCTTCAATGTGAAGAGTTCCCGTTGGAAAGATGGTGATAATCCAGTTATTCCAGAATACCAACGCCAACTTACAAAATTCATTAAAGAAGAGTGGCAAGCAGCATGGGGGACTTTCGGAAAGCCTGAATTCGATATCGGGAGAAAAAAGCCAGACCCGCCTCCTTCACACGTAAATTTTACAAAAACACCACTAAAACTCGAATTTATGCCTGAAAAACTTGCGGTTTTTACAAAAAAATATGAGACAGTAGGCTCGTCAGGGTCAAAATACAAAATAACATTAAATGATTTACAATGTGCCTGTCCTGATTTCACAAAAAGAAGGTCGCATTACCCACCAACGGATATAAGAAGGATTTGTAAACACATAGCGCGGTTAATAATCGACCTCAAATTGAATACAAAAATATCAGAAGACAGCATGACACAGGCGTTTATTGGAGTGGCTGCTGGTAGTGGAAAAGGCGTGTATCTCTTTGATCAATTTTATGAAATCAAAATTAATGATGAAATCAAAGGCCCAAACCCATTTTACATTTTGTTACCAGTAGAAGATAAAATTTGGGCAGAGGTATTATTTTTCAGCAAGAGAAGCTATGAGAAGCACGGATTTCATCTCAAAGAAAAAAGATGGGATAAACATAGTAATCCTTTTCCGCCAGGATCAAGGCAAAAGTTTAATTGGGTTATGAGTAAAATAGCTGAAGAATCGTAGCATGACAATTTACTTCAGAGGTGACAGCGTAAAAATCACGCTGCCCCTGAGCAACACGTTATGGGTTTTAAAAATGATAAGGAGATTATTATGGTCAGGAAGATTATTTTCGTAATGGCTATGGGCTTTATGGCTTTTCAGCCGTTGGATTCTCTGGCAACAGAATTGGGTGGTGTTATCAGCGTGGACACTACATGGACTTTTGTGAATTCGCCCTATTTGTTGTCAAATACGATTCAAATTTCCGAGGGCGTAACATTAACAATCGAACCAGGCGTGATCGTTTCCATGGCTACGAGTGACGACATGTTTCTGATACATGGAACTCTCTATGCTCACGGAACTTCGGATAATCCGATCAATTTTGATGGCGGTGGAAATTCTGATATTTTTACGACATGGGGTGGAGCTGGCACTGCCTTTTTAGATTATTGTGAAATTAGAAATGGTAAACATGTTTGGTACAGAGGTGGATATTTTGAGCTAAGGAATTCTGTAATAAAAGATATGATAGATGAGGCTGTGAATCTACAGAACCCATCAGGCGATTCGTACATTGAGTATAATCAATTTATTAATACATATGGCATCAGTCATTATCAAGCTGCTGGCAGAAATACTAAGGTTTACATAAAATATAACCTTTTTCTGAATACTTTATCTTCAATACATAATTCAGGTGGTTCACCAGGAACAAATGAGATGATAGTAAATTATAACTCCTTTATTAATGCTCCTGACATAATGTTAAAATTAGCAAAAGATTTCGAAAGCACTATTATGGATGCAACTGAAAATTACTGGGGAACAACAGATATAAATGTAATTAATTCAATGATATATGATAAAAACGATGATATGCGAGTAAAAAATAATATCACTTATCTACCCATTCTTCTTGAATCTCATCCAGACACTCCTGTACCAAGCCTCAATGCTAAGCCGATAGCAGCCGCAGGACTCGACCGCGTTGTTTTTGACCAAGTGACACTTGATGGAAGCGGTTCCAGTGACAGCGATGGAAATATAGTATCTTGGCAATGGACTCTTACACACAGATCTAATTGTGACTACAATAGAACAGCCATAGGATTAGACCCAACAATCACCAACTTAAGCCCGGGTTTGTATGATGTAGTATTGACCGTTACAGATGATGGCGGTGATATAGATTTAGACACTATGCTCTTAGGAGTTGCAGGACAATGGGATATTGACGGAGACAAAAAACTTGGATTACCGGAGTGTATTTACATTCTAAAAATATTAACAGGAAATAAGAGTGACAATTAATATAGTTACGGTCACATAACCCGTCGTTTCAGGATAACGGCCGGAGTTCAGGCATTTGCACAAATAATGTTTAAATCGATTTAACAAGCTTTATGCCAAGTTTAGTGCAATATCTGGCCGTCCCTGAACGCATCATTGGGCAGAAAACAATATATGGATGATATAGATAAAAAACGACAAATTGGCATTCAATTAACTGATATTTTGAGTAATCATCTCAGTAGATTGACGCCAGTTGTCGTAATTCATGATGGTGATCGAATTATTGATCATGGGAGTGGAACATTTTTATTAATTGAGGACACTCCAGTAGTTGTCACTGCGGCCCATGTCATCAAAGACTATTCTGATGATATGATACATCTTGTTGGTACATTTACACCTTCTGATTATCGTTTAATTACTCCACTTGAAAAGTATCATATGGGTGGAGATACTGATGACTCACTTGATATTGGGTATCTCGTCTTTTCAAAAGATTGGATATCCCATTTTGGGATTGAGTCTTTTGCAACCATTGATAGGCTGGAATTATTCCCTAAACAACTATCAACTGATTTATCAGTTTTTATCGGCATGCCTGAAGTTCTTCATGAACAACCATATGAACGTGCTGACATGTTCCAGCCATTTATGTATGCGGCAGGTGTAGATGATGATACCGATTGGTTAAAGCCTGGAAATAGGCAACTCGAACTTAAGATGGAATACCCAAAAATTGTAAAGGATACAATCACTGGACATGAAGTTAAAACACATGATCCTTCAGGTATGAGCGGAGGTGGAATATGGCGAAGCTACATAAACAGTACTCCTTCGGTGTATTGTGCTTCTAATGCAAAGTTGATAGGTATTGGAACAGAGTGGGATATAGCAAAAGGTAAATTAAAAGCTAATCGTGAAAACAAAGGTGTCAGGTCTTTACTCTTGACATTGTAACCGTTTGGTAATACTCTTCTCACCAGTCAAATCTAATATGAGGATAATATGTCCCGTCCCCTGCGAATTGCATATCCCGGTGCCTTTTATCACATCACTGCCCGAGGCAATGAGAAAAAGCCTGTATTCAAGTCCAGGCTGGACAGGGAAAAGTTCCTTAATTATCTTGAATCCGCTACCGAAAGATACAACGCGGTGATTCATGTATACTGCCTCATGGACAACCACTATCACCTTTTGCTTGAAACCCCTTCAGGCAATCTTCCTCATATCATGCTTCATATCAACGGCGCCTATACCAACTATTTTAATGTCAAAAGGGAAAGATCAGGCCATCTTTTTCAGGGCCGGTACAGGGCAATACTTGTTGAGAAGGACGAATACGCAAAGGAACTGTCCAGATATATTCATTTGAATCCTGTAAGGGCAGGGATGGTTGAAATGCCGGAGGAATATGAATGGTCGAGCTATCAGGAATATATCGGAAAGAGGGAAAAACCTGAATGGCTTTTTACCGGTTTTCTTCAAGGATATTTCGGCAATAAAAAATCATCGGCTGAAAAAATGTATCAAAATTTTGTCGAAACACTCATTAATGCTGAATACAAAAGCCCTTTGAATGAAGTCCTGGGTTCGGCAATTCTTGGACAGGAAGATTTTATTAGTGAGATAAAAGAAAAATATCTTTCGGGCAAAAAGGCAGATAAAGAGGTTCCGGCACTATTGGCAATAACCGAAAGGGTATCTGTAAAAAATATAGACGAAGTTGTGGAAAGCACTTTCAGTGATGATCCTGTGCTGCAAAGAAACTTGAAAATCTACCTGGCGAAGAGATTTACAGGAACGAAGCTAAAAGAAATAGGCAATGAATTTGGAATAGGAGAATCCGCTGTTTCACAGGTATGCCGGCGGCTTTCAGCGCGGATTGATGAGGATAAAAAGCTGAAAAAAGAGATCTCAGGTATCATTAAAAGGCTGGGGTTGTGAGAAGTTGTTTATAATTCTTGTTTCAGTCATTATCTGAGGAACATTTATCATTAACAGCAACAGGAGGAGATATTATGTGGAACATAGAAGGGATTGCTGATTCTGTCTATGAGGAAATGGTGGAAGACAGTGCGGATGAAGATGATCTGGAATATTATTTGAGGCGTGCTTATTTTTCGGTTTACAGCAGAGACATCAATGCAGCAGATAAGGTAATTGCTGAAGTCAGGCCCTTGGTAGTGGAAAAACTGGAAATGCTGTATGACGCTGCATAGCGGGTAAATAATTGAAATATAATGTGCCGCAATTATTTTCAGTCTTCTGTTTCCTTTACAGTACAAGAAGGATCATTTAACTCAGTTTTATAAACTGAGGCCACGGGTGAAAATGCTTGATAAATATATAAAAATGTTTTCCAAATTGCGGACTGACAGGAACCGGAATCTTTATCCTTCCTTTACCGGTTATCGGGCTCCGCACAAACCCTTTCTTCTGCTTTCTGTAATGGACCTGATCGATCAAGGCCGGATCACGGAAAATTTTATTGAACCTTCTTATGAACTGGCAGAGATCTGGAACGGTTATTATTCCCAGATTATGCCTCCCCGGTCGCCTACAAGCATGGCATACCCTTTTTCCAGACTTCACTCAGATGGTTTCTGGCACAGGTTGCCCAGGGAGGGTTATGATCCCGGAATTGAATACAACATCGGTTCAATGAAGCGGCTGCGGGAAATATATCTTGGCGCAAGGCTCGATGATGAGCTGTTTCTGTACCTTTGCGATCCGGAAACAAGGGAGAGCTTGAGGCTCGTTATCATACAGACATATTTTTCTCCGGAGGTGCAGCCTGCAATTCTGGAACAGGGTCGAGTTAACCTGGAGGCTTATAAATACAGTGAAGAGATTCTAAAACAGACAAATGAACATGCTAACGAATGGAAAGAACCTGAAGGACAGGAAGAAACGAGAGTTCGGAATCAGGGTTTTAGAAGGGCAATTGTAAATCTGTATGACCACCGGTGTGCCCTATGCGGCATTCGGATGCTGACTCCTGAAGGACACACGGTGGTTGAGGCCGCCCATATCGTCCCGTGGAATGAAAGCCATAATGTTCTGCCCACAAACGGCATGGCGCTGTGCTGGTTATGTCATTGGTCATTTGATGAGGGGATGATGAGCGTAAACAGGGAATATAAAGTGCTTATTTCTCGCAGTGTGCAGGTAGAAAACAATCTGCCGGGACATGTGATGACACTTAAAGACCGCCCGATATTTACTCCCCTGCAGGAGCTTTATAAACCGGCACAGGAAAATTTTGAATATCACAGAAGTAATACATTCAGGCAATAACCCATATTTTAAAAAACTTTTAGCAGGATTTTAAAATGGACGTTACTCCGGTTGTTCTTCAGTTTTTTAAAGTGTTTCTGTATTTACTGCCGATACTTGTTATTGTAGCGTTTCTTAAAACCCCGCTTTTTAAAGGCTGGTTCGGGGAAGCTGTCGCTAATCTTCTTGCGTTTCTGATACTTGATAAGAAGACGTATCATCTCATTAAAAATGTCACGATTCCTGCTGAAAATGGAACCACCCAGATTGACCATATAATTGTCTCTATTTATGGAGTATTTGTTGTTGAAACAAAAAACATGAAAGGCTGGATATTTGGAAGTCAGGCTCAGAAAACATGGACACAAAAAATATTTAAGCACACGAATAAATTCCAGAATCCTCTTCATCAGAATTACAAACATGTGAAAACACTGCAATCCATTCTCGGCCTGGAGGAAAACCAGATTCATTCCATTGTGGTTTTTGTCGGAGACAGCACTTTTAAAACAGAAATGCCGGAAAATGTTACCCATGGAATAGGATACATAAGGTATATCAAATCAAAAAGGGAACAGGTCCTTTCAAGTTCTGAAGTTCTTGAAATAAAAAACAAAATTGAAACCGGCAGACTTGTAAGATCCTTTAGAACAAATAAAGAGCATATTGCGAATGTAAAAAATATCGTAAGAGAAAAAGAGAATAAGAAAACCTTAGAGAGCTAGAGCCATAGAGCTTTAGAGCATTAGCAAAAGATTGGGGGCATGTCACGGCTGGAAAGCCGTTCCCACAGAAGGTAAAAGGCAATGGATTCCGGGATCGGAATCCCGGAATGACAGGCGTGGGGCGTGGATTCCGCGATCCAGACTTCGCCAAGGCTACGGCCCGGCAGGCCCCGAAAAAAACATCGGGATTTTCAACAAGCCGCGAAATGACTGGTCTGGGGTGGATTCAGAGATCGGTGCCCTGTCTGCATGCGGAGATCCACATGCGGGGGCGGAATAACTTAGTCTGGTGCATCTTTTTACCCAAATCCGGTCAAACCGGTTTTGAGTAATTTTTAAGATATTGCCGGTTTTGGTTCCGCTGTTTTCGACCTCCCTTATAGGTTATAATTGGATCATTTACTTCATAACCCGGATCGAGAATGTCCCTGATGAAAGGGATCGAAAAGGCAAAAAAAATTTCCCGCCAAAAAACATGTTGATAAACAGTAATCGATCGATTACAATCATTCGATGATTACGATCAAAACAACACCAGAATTTGATAAATGGCTCGGTGAGATAAAGGACCGAATGACAAGGGTTCGATTGGCGCGCCGAATTGACAGAGCTCAAAATGGGAACCTTGGAGATGTCAAGGCTGTTGCATCTGGTGTTTTTGAAATGAGGGAGCATTTCGGTCAGGGATGGCGCATGTATTACGCCCAGAGGGGCGAGACTCTGATTGTGATGTTGGCAGGTG
>CAZJOB010000162.1:0-7886 GCA_964547435.1 uncultured Desulfatiglans sp.
AAGAACTTCGTGATCTCACTGATAACAAACTTCCCGACCCAATAGCTGAGGCCTTTCGTTTTCTGGGCCGACAGGTAGAAACACTTGAAAGTCGGCTGGCAGAGGTTGAAAAGACCCAGGGCATAGCAATGGAACATAACGGCAGCATTGAAGAGAACAAGCGTGAAATGAATCGGATTTTTTCCCCGTTCAATGAAGAATTTTTAAATGGCGCAGGTATTTAAATATGCAGGATATTTACGATGAGATAGTAAGAATTAAAAATGATGGCAGTATTGCGGCCCTGGCAACAGTCGTCTCTACCAAAGGTTCAACTCCACGTTCCACCGGCTCAAAAATGCTCGTCAAAAGTGACGGTTCCATATCAGTTTCGATTGGCGGAGGATGCCTCGAAGCCGATGTCTGGCAGGCCTGTATGACTGTTATTAAGGAACAGAAATCCCGACTTATGGAATTTGATCTTACCGGAAGAGAGGAAAACTCTCAGGGTCTTATCTGCGGAGGAATAATAGAGGTCTTTGTTGATCCTGTTATACCGGCGCCCTCTGCATATATCTTCGGCGCCGGTCATATAGGTTATGCTGTTTCAAAAATCGCGAAAATGGCCGGATTTCGTGTTGCTGTTATTGACGACAGACCCAACTACGCCAACACCGACAGGTTCCCCGATGCCGATGAATTTCATATAGAAGAAAATATTGCTCAGGCAGTTTCGGGGCTTTTGATAAACAAGGTTTCCTATGTTGTAATTGCCTGTCGGGGGTATCTTGAAGATCAGGAGGTGCTGGAGAAAGTACTGAAAACAGACGCCTTATATATCGGCCTGATAGGCAGTAAGAAAAAAGTAAAGACAATTTTTGATGATATGAAAAAGAAGGGATTCACAAAAGAAGATCTGGACAGGGTCAGCGCTCCTATTGGACTTTCCATCGCCACTGAGACCCCGGAAGAGATCGCCATAAGCATTGTAGCAGAGATGACGGACATAAGAAGGCGTAAAACAAAATCTTCCTCAAAGAAGGCTCTTGAGGAGTAGATACCGGATAATGTCGAATGCTCATTTAAATCCGGTTGTGTTAATCAGGGGCGCGGGTGAGATGGCCTCGGGTATCGCTTATTCGGTGCATATGAATAACTTCAGAGTCTGCCTGACAGAGGTTCCTCAACCTCTTGCGGTGAGCCGCTCAAACTCCTTTTCAGACGCGGTGCTTGACGGTACAAAGTCCGTATGTGATGTAACCGCGGAGATGATTTCAATGAATAAAAGTGAAATCGAACGTGTCTGGGAAAGAGGAAATATTCCGCTTGTTATTGATCCTGAAGCTCTGGTGAAAAAACTGTTGAGTCCGGATATATTGATTGATGCTATAATGGCAAAAAAGCCCACAGGAACCAAGCTCATTGAAATTGATCCGGTTTATGATGAAGATGTTTTTGGACTAATTAGAGATAAGATTTGGATTGTCGGCAGGGCAGTTATTAAAGCGGTGGAACGGAAGTCAAATTCAGTGGAATCATGATTGGCACTTACTTATTACTGAAAGGTCAGGATTCATAAAATGGATGAAAGGTTATACAGCAGGTTTTCGATTAAAGAGATACTGATAAAAGGAACCGAGACTGTATTGCAGGACATGGAAAAGGATGTTATCGGCGAAATCTCTCTTAAGATATACATCAATGGAGATGAATATGCGTCACTGCTCTGCCTGAACCAATCTACAGAAGAACTGGCCGCAGGCTTTCTTTACAGTGAAGGAGTAATTGACACATTCAGTGAAATCGCAGCTATTAAGTATAATGAGCGCCTTTTTGCCGTGATGATCGATCTCGCTCCGGGTAAGACAATAGATAAGTGCGAGACGCTGCGCAGCGTAACATCCGGATGCGGAAGATGTTTTACCTATATCAATCCTCTGAAAAACAGAAAATTTAAATCAGTACCCATTCAGGACAGATTTTCCATCAGCAATATCCTTAAAGGCATGAAGGAATTCATTGGGCGTTCCCGGATATATAAAATGACCGGCGGAGTGCACAGCGTTCTTTTTGATCATCCCGACTTTTCGGTGTTCAGCGAAGATATCGGGCGTCATAACTGTTTCGATAAAATCGCCGGAGTGCTGCTTAAAAACAACAATATCGGTCTCGCCGGTCATGGAATGCTGTTTGTGAGCGGAAGGGTTTCTTCGGAAATTATTACCAAGGTCATCCGGCTTGGGGTTCCGATCCTTGTTTCCCGGTCAACACCCACAGCCCCGGCAGTAAACCTCGCCCGCAAATACAACATTACACTGATGGGATATATGACCGGAAATTCAGGGTATGTATATTCGGGGGAAGAGAGGTTATCTTAATTAATGCAGGATTTAAAGCCATGGAAAAAAGCATAAATAAAATGGAGGCGCTTAAGAATCTGCCATTTTCACTGAAAAGCGTGGTTGTGGTCTTTTCCGGCGGCGTGGACAGCACATTTTTATTAGCTGTCTCGATTCGCGTCCTTAAAAAAGAGTTATTTTCCAGGCTGGAGAAAATAAGAGATAAAAGAGGATATCACTTGATCTTGAAGGATTCCGAAGCGGTCGGATGAACGAGATTCTGTTTGACACCCGGGATAAATCACATAAAGGCAAATATCCTTAAACAGAGGAATTTATCTGCTGGCAGGAGAAGGCGTGCCGCCGGAACTGAAAAAGAAAAGGTTTTGGCCCTTTGGCAACAGGTGAGAAAAAATGACTGAAATCTACTTTGACAGACAGGGGGATATGAACTAACTATTTTTCCAACGGGTCGTGCTATAATAAGGGGAACATCGGATGAGGCAGAAGCAAGATCACTATATTCACGTTTTGTGGGGCTGTAAAAAGATAATAAAGGAGAACTAAAAATGGGATCAAAATATAAACATGTTTTTGCACCGATAAGAATCAGGGGGGTTGATTTTAAAAACCGGATTATGCTCGCTCCTCCGTCTCCCAACCTTGCCAGTGAGGATGGAAAGGTGACAAACGACTTCGTCGACATGTTCAGATCCTTTGCCAGGGGCGGGGCCGCAGTGGTCAATGTGGGCAATTCGATGATCGATTACAAAGAGGCGCGCGATGAAGAGCGCCAGCTTGACCTGAGCACGAATGACTGCATTCTTCCTCTCACTCGTTACGCAGAGGCCTGTCTGGGATTCGGCGCCCAGCCCAATCTTGAGATAAACCACAATGGAAAGGATTCTGATCCTGACAGGACCGGCATGCCTGCCTACAGCGCGTCGGCACTTATCTCTTCAATAGAAAAATGGCGGGCTAGAATGACAGGCAGAGAACCGAGACCCACCATTGAAATGGATCACACCAAGATAAAAGACATTGTCAATAAATACGCCATGGCGGCCTTAAGATGCAAAAAGGCAGGTTTCAACATGGGTATGATCCACGGCGGACACGGCAACCTTATCTCCCAGTTTGCCAGTCCTCTCTATAATAAACGCACGGATGAATATGGCGGCTCCCTTGAGAACAGGGCTAGGTTTACCATAGAGGTTCTTGATAAGATCCGTGAAATGTGCGGAGAAAACTTCGTGATTGAAATGCGCGTCTCTGCTGATGAGATACACCCTGAAGGCATGCATTTTGATGAGACTTTGAAATATATTGACCTGTTCAGGGAAAAAGTGGACATACTCCATGTTTCGGCGGGCCTTCACAGTGAAATCAAATACATGCGCAACTGGTGGCAGAACTACATGATGGACAGAATGTACAATGTGCATTATGCCGCGGATATAAAAAAGGCCTTCCCTGACCTGATAGTAGCCACTGTAGGCTCCATCATGAATATTCAAATGGCTGAAGATATCCTGTCCTCAGGCAAGGCCGATTTTGTGGCCATGTGCCGCCCTCTTCTGGCCGATCCTGAAATGCCCCGAAAATACGCCCTGGGCATGGAAGAGAATCATCGTCCCTGTCTCCGCTGCCAGTACTGCGGAAGAAGGCTTATGATTCCGGCCGTTCTTAACTGCGCGGTTAACCCCTGCCTGGGGAATGAAAGGGAGTTTCCCGAAGGCAGGGTCAAGAAAGCGGAAAAAAGAAAAAAGGTTGCTGTTGTGGGCGGAGGCCCGGCCGGCGTTCAGGCCATGCTGACCCTGGTGGACCGCGGGCATGATGTCACCCTGTATGAAAAAACGAATAAAATAGGGGGGCTAATCATTCCAGGATCAGAGCATCCCTTTAAACAGGATATTCAGGACTACCTGAAATATCTTCAGCGTCAGGTGGAAAAGGCCCCAGCGAGGGTGCTTCTGGATACGAAGGCAACAAAAGAGATGCTGGATAAGGAAAACTATGAGGCAATCATCATCGCAGTGGGTTCAATACCCATTATCCCCAGGCTGCCCGGTATGGATAAACCCCATGTTTACTGGGCCCCTGACGCCTGCACGGGAAAGGTGAAGACCGGCGACAGGTTAGTTGTTGTAGGCGCCGGGGCTGTCGGGGTTGAATGCGCCATAGACCTGGCACAGAAAGGAAAAAGTGTCAGCCTCGTGGAGATGGCCCCTGATATGAATCACCTGATGGCCTCCGCGAGCGGCGCGGCATTTGAATTACAGGAACTGATCAGGGAATTGAATATTCCCCTGCGCCTGAACCTGAAGCTTGAGGAGGTCAAAGATAATTCTATTGTATGCATCAATGTGAAGACTTTCGAAAAAATCGAGATTGAAACAGACACGGTTCTTCTTGCCCTGGGAATGGCATCAAATCACGATGTTGCCGATTCACTGCGCCGGTCAGCCCCTGAAACAGAGGTGCATATAGTGGGCGACGCAATCATGCCCGGACTTATCGGCCCGGCGGTTATGTCTGCCTTCAGGGCCGCGGCTTATATATAAAGAAGGGATATTGATCTGTTTAATGGGATGTATTCGGCAATTTTTCATAATAGGAGTCGGTAAAGCCATCCAGCAGTAAAAAGGAGTGCATTTCAACGGCAAAAATGCATGATTCCGAGTCTTCAATAAAAATGTCCAGATAGGGGTGCCGCTTAAGCAGTAGATCCTTTGCCCTCTCATATTCGGAAATATTTCTTATCTCTGAAAAACGTCCTGTAACAGTCAGGGCCTTTGTCCTGTTTCTTTCTTCCCCTGATTTTTCACGTGTGTCTATCAGCAGGCTTACGGCCTGGTTTTTCATTAGATTTCCATATTTTACTGAACTTTTTCGAGTAATCATATATAACCTGCGGCAGTCATCATCAGTTGCGTATGCCATAAGTGAGCAGTGGGGATTGTTATCCGACGATGTCGCGAGCACACAGAATTTTTCATCCTTCACCAGTTGTTTCATCTGTTCAATCATCCCTTTTCCCTGAAATATCTGTGTAATATATATAAACCGGATTTATATTGATCAATAAAAGGCTCATGTTTTTGGTTGGTCGGGGCGAGAGGATTTGAACCTCCGACATTCTGCTCCCAAAGCAGACGCGCTACCAGGCTGCGCCACGCCCCGAAAAAGTGATGTGTCCTTACTCTAAAAAAACCTCATATTCCTTTTTCAACTCTCCGACATCCCCGCCGAAGTCAGCGGGACGCGCTACCAGGCTGCGCCACGCCCCGAAAAGCCGTTAATTTATACCTTTCATTTAAAAAATGCAAGTAAATGATTTTCCCCAAAATCCACTATCAAATTTTTCTTAGATAGTTATATTTGACCGGCTTTGGGCCAGCCTGCAAACCTTTACATTTAACTTGGCATGAATATGGTGCAAATGTTAATATAATCAGCTCCAACTGAATTAAAATTCTTATGAGAAGCCAAAATTTTTTAAAACAATGTTCAGGAGGACCTATGTTCGGCGAAAAGAAAAATGATCCCAAATTAGATGCCCTGGAACAGGCTCAGTCACAGATAAAGGCAGCCTTTCAAAACATGACGCATGAAATTCCTGTCCTGTTATTCACAACCCCGGGGAAGAATGAACCTTTTTGTAAGAGCGCAAGGGAGGTCATAAGGGCCTTCAGGGAGTTGGCGCCTAAAATAACGCTTCGCGAGTTTGATGTGGGACATAAAGAAGCGGTCAAATGGAAGGCTGAGTATTCCCCCACCATCCTGTTTGATCCGGAACATTTCAATATCAGATGGTATGGAGCGCCGATCGGGGAAGAGACCAGGACCTTTGTGGAACTGCTCATGATGCTTGGTTACGGGAAAAGCAATATAGGCGATGAGGCAAAAAAAATACTCGATAAAATTACAGATCCCCGCAACCTCAAGGTATTCGTCAGCCCCACATGACCATACTGTCCTCAAGAGGCCGTGAATGCCTTGAAAGCAGCCATTGAAAAACCGGAGCTTATTTCCCTTGAGATTATTGATATACAGGCCAACCTGGAACTTGCTGAAAAATATGCCGCCAAAAGCGTTCCCCAGGTGTTTGCGAATGATAAACTGATAGCAATGGGCGCACAGTCCGAAGAACTGTTCATGTCTTCTCTTGAAAAGATGGAGCAGCAGACAATATATATCCCGGATAATAAGGCGGAGAAGGTGGAAGCGGAACTTGTTATTGTGGGAGGAGGTCCGGCAGGGCTTACTGCCGGAATATATGGCGCCAGAAGCGGGTTAAAGACAGTTATAATTGAGCGTGACGCCCTTGGCGGGCAGGTGGCAAACACGCCCATTGTAGAGAATTATCCGGGACTCACCCAGATAGGCGGCAAGGCGCTCGTTGATCTTATGGTCACCCACGCTCTGGAATATGTCACAATATTTCCGGGCGAGGAGGTAATGGAGATTCAACCCGGCGATCCTCATGTGATAATCACCAGCAGGCGAAAATTCTTTGCCCGGACAGTCATTCTTGCCACGGGCGCGGTTTACAGACACCTCGATGTGCCGGGCGAGACCCGCCTTTCAGGTCATGGAGTAAGTTATTGCACCACCTGCGACGGCCCGATTTTCAAGGACAAAAAGGTCATCATGGTGGGAGGAGGGGACAGCGCGGTTACCGAGGCCCTTCACCTTCACAACATTGGCGTTGATGTAACAATCATCCACCGAAGAGACAGTCTCAGGGCCCAGGATCGTCTTGTGAAAAATCTCTCTGCCAACAATATCAAGGTAATCTACAATAGCGAGGTCAGGGAGATAAAAGGCAATGACAGGGTGGAGAGTGCCGAGGTCTACAACAATAAGACCGGGGAGACGGCCTCAATGCCGGTCGATGGCGTCTTTATTTCAATAGGTTACAACCCGTCAGTGGAACTTGCCCGGAATATAGGGGTAGAGCTGTCAGAAGACGGCTATATAAAACACGACGCTAAACACAGGACAAATATAAAGGGTATATACTCTGCCGGTGATGTGGAAGGCGGGTACAAACAGATTGTAACCGCAGCAGGTCATGGCTCCGAGGCAGCCCTGGCCGTATTTGAGGATATGGTAAATCCCTACTGGAAAAAGTCTGACTAGCAGGTGGCTGAAAGCTGACAGCGTCCATTCAAAAACCCCTGTTTTTAGATGGACACCAACGTATAAGAAAACGAATTTATGGACAGGAGGTTGAAAAATGCCGGAATATCTGATCGTCGGTAATGGAGTGGCAGGAACAACGGCGGCTGAAAACATACGAAAACATGATAAAAAGGGTGATGTCACCATCGTGACTGACGAGGACCTCGCCTTTTACTACCGCATAAGGCTTAATGAATTGATCAGCGGGGATTTGACTGAAAATGACCTGATTGCCAAAAAGGCCGCCTGGTATAAGGATTCAGGAATCGAACTGATTCTAAATACAAGAATAACCGGGGCGGACCCCGAAAAAAAGGTCGTGATTGATGCGGAAAGAAAGGAAATTCATTATAAAAAACTGCTCATAGCTACGGGCAGTCA
>CAZJOB010000163.1:0-7862 GCA_964547435.1 uncultured Desulfatiglans sp.
TCGATCAATGTAACCTCATCAGGTGAAGTCCTTGTATTTCGATATAATACAATCAGGCAAAATTGTTCTGCAACTTTCTGATATTAATGGAATAAAATTAACTTGACTTACCCACAAATTCTTATGAGGAGCCTTAAAATTATTAAATATTAAAAGAGCTTTATATGATTTTCTCCTTCCCATATGGATCAAATTCGTTGAAACCTCATGTTTCATATTGGTTTTTAACCCTCGCTGCAATTCCCGCTGCATAGCCCAGGATATTTGTGTTGACACACAATTCTATCCTGAATAAATTCAATTCTTGAAAAAACGAAACCATTTCAGATAACCTTTTTTAGGGGCCTCCCTTAACTGTAAGAGGTAAAACCAATGTTAAAAAAAATAATTCTATCCTGTCTTCTTATAATTTTCTGCATCCCTGCCGCTTCAAAATCTGATGAAACCTGTGATCGAACCTGCCTTGAAAAATGGGTAGACAGATACCTTGTTGCGATGAGGGATCAGGATAAAAATCCTGAAATGTTCGCACCTGATCTGAAATTTACAGAAGACGGCGTGCGTTTGCCCTTTGGCAATGAAGGCCTCTGGTACAGCATGAGCGGTATTGGTAATTACAAATTTTACGTGCCTGATGTGGAAACTCAACAGGTAGCCTTTCTGGGTACAGTACGTGAAAAGGCTGTGCTAAGCAAAGAAGAAACACTGGCAGCCCTTGCCTTGCGTCTTAAGATCCGCAATAACCGCATCACTGAAATAGAACAGCTCGTGATCAGGCCGGACAGCGTCAACAGCAGCGCTGGAGACTTTCCTCCGACCGGCCCGGCTGTTGAGGCAATGGGCGCCCCGCACCCGATCTTTAAAGAAAGCATCCCTGAAAATGAACGTATGACCAGAAAGGAACTCATAAAAACCGCGAACTACTATTTTACCGGGCTCGAAAATAACGATGGAAAGGGTTATTATCCTTTTACCGATGACTGTGTTCGATTTGAAAATGGAGTGGATGTACTTTTACAGACCAACAGGGAGACAGGTGAACAGACCCGCACTACCTGCAAAAAGCAGTTCGAAGAAGGGGTAAAAGGTATAGTTACACGCATTCGTGACCGCCGTTTTGTGGCAGTGGACAGAGAAAAGGGTATAGTCTTCTCCTTTGCGTTCTTTGATCATGATTTCATACACTGGACCTGGCAGCTTGCAGAATTGTTCAAGATAGAAAATGGCCGGATCCGCCGCATTGAAGCCATATTTCACCGGGCCCCCTATGGAATGAATTCGGGCTGGAGCACATTTGAGAAAGGCATTTCAAGTGATATTCAGGATCTTAGGTAAAACCGGAAAACGACGAACTGCATCTGGATTCGCCGGTTTAGTCTTCACCTAAAGCCTTCATCTTCGCTTAAATGAAACCTGCATGACATGTTGCCCCATGCGGAGAATGCCGGGTTGTATATTTAGAGAGATATTCTGTTATTTCAGGCGGAGATCCGTTTATCCTTTTCACCTGCTCTGCGTCGGATAACATTGCCCGGACCGGTTTTGATTGCGGGCCGCTCTTGTTTACTAATTTTTTGATCAGATTTTTCGATCATCTTCCTGAGTTCTTCTTCTAACCTTTTTCTTGTTTCTTCGTTCACTTCTGTTCCTTTTCTGTTAAAAATTGTTAATTATTTTGAGATTATTACATGTTATATTCTTTAAATCCTGAAACGACGTCAGCATAAGGGATAAATCGCTTACAAATCCGGTTACTGCCTTTTGAATACAATATCTGAGGACAGTTTACCTGCAAGGGCTTTGAACCTGGAATGAAAAAAGATTACTTTAAAAATTTAAAGAGGTGTTTACGTTCACACTTCCCTTTATAAGGTCCAATCGAAACAACAGGGGCAAGAAATTGCAATACTTTTTTATTCTAACTCACTATATTTTATTCAAATGCTTTTAATAATGATCTATCGGCCAGAGGCAGAAAGTGATCAATAAATAACCGCCGGGTAATTCTGAGTAATACCATACAAGAATTACTGACAGAATATTAGGCTTATTTGGTTTTTAATTATAGGGGATAATACCAGGAATATATGATTTGAGCAACAAAATAAAAAAGATTTCTCGTATTTTAGCTTGGAATGACCTGAAAAAGTATATTGACATACAAAACTCAGCTCCATATACTTCATTCCTTAAATGAGGGAATTTTTATCAACCAGCCTTTTTGCTATTTATATCGAACTGTATTTTTCCGGAGGATTTAAAGATGAAACGAACAGCACTATTTTTTATTATGTTTTGCCTTACAGCATTTGCATGTACTACTGCCTCAAAAGTTCAGACAGGAGAAGACAGCTGCACCCGCGAAGATCTCACTAAGATAACGGACATGTACTTTCAGTCCATTCAGGCCCACAGCACATCAGGTCTGCCCCTTGCCTCTACGGCAAAATTCACTGAAAACGGCGTTGTAAAAGAAGTTGGGACAGGCTTCTGGGAAACTGCGGGCAAGCCCCTCCTCCGACGAACATTAATCGATACAAAAAAGTGTACTACAGCTACAATTGCGGTAGTGGAAGAACCATTCAGCTCTAAAACAGTTGGAAGCGGCATGATGGGCGGCGGCCCCGGCATGGCTGGCGGTGGAGCTTTCGGTGGGGCCAAACCAAAGATTGGCGCACCCGGTGGAGGTGGGTTCGGCGCCAAACCTCCCGCAGGTGAAGCCGGTGACGGCAATGTTGCTGCCCTGTTTGCCGGTCCCAAAGAATTGCCCGAAGAGGGAACTGTCCGGCCGATCCTGTTCGCCAGCAGAATTAAGTTTGAAAATGGCAAAATCACGGAAATTGAAACTATCATAGCCAGAGAAAGAGATTTTGCCTTTAACGCAGAAAACGTACTTAAAACCAAAGACCAGGATTGGGAGACAATTCTACCTCCAGAGAAACGTGCACCACGAAAGGTGCTGGCAGATGCGGCCGATAATTATTTTGCGCTGTTCGCGGAAGGTTCGACAGTCAGCGTACCCTTTGCCAAGGTATGCGACAGGTGGGAGAACGGCTTTCTGACGACAGGGATGGACCATGACTGTTCGCCCGTGACCTTCAGGAAGCGAATGGGCGCGAGCATGAATCATGGGCCGCGGCGGGTCTGGGTTGATACTGAAAAGGGCATATCCATTGCATTTATGGCATTTGGAGGAGGAGACTCAGTAAGTGAAGAAAGCCCTACAGGCGCCGGTCTTGTGGATTGCCACATGTTCAGAGTAAGAGATGGTGAAGTGGATCTGATCCATTCAATTGTCGGACCCCGCGCTGCATCAATGGGCTGGCCACTTGAACCGATTGAATAGCATCTGAAAAGCCTGAAACCAAAATAACGCCCTGAAAGGCATGCTAAAGAATGATCTCAGAATATATTTAAGCTGGATAATTTAGAGGAGAATGCCTGCAGGGCGCTTTGCAGGACAGAATTTCGAGGTGTATTGATACTATATTCAGATTACCGGAGAAATATATGTATAATCCATGCCGTTTTCACAATATAATTACGATCCTCACCACACTTTTATTAACCCTATACGCTTTTTCAGTTCAAACCGTACAGGCTCAGGAGTGTGACAGGGAATGCCTGAAAGGAATGATTACTCAATATATTGATGCCCTTGTGGGGCATGATCCATCCAGACTGCCGCTGGCTGACAATGTCCGTTTCACAGAGAACTCAAAGGTTATGAAACCTGGCGAGGGGCTATGGCAAACCGTTACCTCAAAGGACTCATTCCGCCATGATTATCTGGATACGAAAAAGCAGGTTGCAGCCACGCATATTGTGGTTCGCGAAGGGAAAAACCAGGCGCTCTGCTCTGTGCTGCTTTATGTTAAGGAGTAATAATGGCAGGCAAGGGATGCAAAATGGAGAATAGCGGTATGTACGAGCAGTACATCACTCTGCACCCGGGTATCATAGCGAGTGTTGCCGCAGTGGATGAAGAAAAGGGTATTGTTTTGTTGTGGATGAATTTTGGTCACACCGGTTCAAACTATGGCGAAGGCAACTCGCTCGTGACCTTTGAGGCCTTTAAAATCTGGGGCAACGAAATTCACTCTATTGTTGCCTTTTTCCATGCTCTGCCCCTGGCCACAGCACGTTTCTGGCCGGGTTCAGACCCGATTCCAAGATAAAATAAATTATTGCCAAAATAATAAAGATAAAGAGGGTAACTTTTTATCATTGGAGGAGACATCATGAAAAGATTATTTATTACGCTTATAACACTTTCAGTATTCGTTTTGGCCGCAACAAATACACCAGCCGGTGACCTGCTGCCCAAACCAGAACTGGAATTTTTATTCGAAGTAACGGCTACGCTGGACCCACCGCAGGAACTGGGTAAAACCAAATACGGCATTCGTCGGATCATAAATATCACTGGTGGTACAGTTGAAGGACCAAAAATCAAGGGAAAGGTGCTGCGCGGCGGTGCGGACTGGCAGACCGTGCGTGAAGACGGAACAGCAGACCTTGTGGCCAAATACAGCCTGAAGACCGATGATGGGGTGATCATCCTTGTTGAAAACACGGGTATCAGGACTGCGCCTAAAGAGGTGCTCGCGCGCCTTGCAAAGGGCGAAGATGTGCCTCCATCAGAGTATTACATGCGCACCTCAGCAAAGATGGAGGTAAAAGCCGGCAGCAAATACGACTGGCTCAATAAAGCTGTTATAATATCTATCGGAATGCGAAAGGCCAACAGCGTGATCATTCATTTTTACAGGGTTTTGTAGTCAGGCTTTCGCATCAAATAATCTAAAGAGTTCACAGGATCTGATAGCGGTTATGGACCGGTATCTTGGCCTGCTTGTAAAAAATGATCCTTCAGGATTGCCGGTTACAAAGGATCTCAGGGTCACTGAGAACGGTTACCCCATTAAACTGGGCAAAGGGCTATTTCAGACAGCAAAAGAAATACCCTATAAACAATACATGGTACCCTTTCACAAGGAGTGCAACCGGTTTGAAAACGGCGCACAGACAACTAATAACCCATCCACAGTAGCATCCGGATGCAAGGAACAGTTTGATAAAAAGATGTACTCTTACATCACTAAAGTCAGAAATCGGCGCTTTTTGATGGCGGATAAAGAAAAAGGTCTGGTATTTGGAATACAAATGTTTGATATGCCCGGTAAAAGAGAAGACTTTAAATATTTTCCAACACCTTTTGATGAACTGCCCACACGGTTTTATAAACCGCGCTCCTTGCTACTGGCCGAGATGTTTAAGATTGTCGATGGTCAAATCTTATCTATTGAAGCAGTAATGGTGAATGCACCATTCGGGGCCACTTCCGGCTGGTAATGGTAATGATAAGATGAGCATTGGTGATAAAAGGCAGGGATATATCCCTGATTATTTTTAGATGGGGTATAAAACCCTGTACTGTTTGAAAGGAGATGCATGAAAAATCAAATGGTAAAATTACTCACTTTACTGATTATTACAATACTGCAAGTGCTTACATATTCGGACAGGGCCTCAGCTTACGAGACTGATACAACCGGACCTTACAAGGTCGTAATGGAGATGGAGCCCTCTCTCCCTGATCACACAATTTTCAGACCGCAGAATCTCTCTGAAGTTAAAGGGAAATTACCGGTAGTCGCAGTTGCACATGGCGGCTGTTATGATGTGGGCAATTTTTCTTCCAGATATACATATGAAATAGCATCATACGGATTCCTTGTCATAGCAGCCGGGAAAATAAGTCCTGAACTGGAAGCCGCAACAGAAAAACTTGCAGCGGCTAAACGCGAGGCCGGGTCCGTGGAATTACCTGAGTTCGACCTGGCAACCGCTGTTCCGCAGGACCAGCTAAAAAGAAGCAGGACAAGCAGGTTATACGAGGCCATGGACTGGGCAAAGATTCAGAACAAAAAGGCCGGAAGCCCCTATAAGGGAAAGCTGGATACAACTGCAATGGCCGCGATGGGCGCCTCCTGCGGGGCACTCCAGGCGCTGGATGCGGCCCTGAGTCTGGGGGCAAAGACTGCTGTAATCATGAACAGCGGAATAATGCGAACAGGTATCCCTGAAGGCGAAGAGGTGCGCAAGGTAATGGAGTTTCTGGATCTGCCTGACTCCGATGACCTTAAAAAACTTCATGTACCGGTCATCTACCTTAATGGAGGTCCTACTGATATTGCATTTGAAAATTCAGAGAAAGATTTTGAAGAGATACAGAATGTATTTGTGTTTAAAGGCGACCTTGATGTGGGTCACGGGGGCACATTCCTTGAACCCCACGGTGGCAAATTTGCCGAAGCAGCAACTCAATGGCTTTTGTGGCAGCTAAAGGGTGACAAAAAGGCAGAAAAAATATTCCTTGGTGATAAATGCGGAATCTGCATAGCCCCCGAATGGAAGGTGAAACGAAAAAATCATCCTTGATACGGTTGATAATCTTAAAAACAAAATGAATAAATCAGGATGTCCGGTCAATATGATTAAATTTCTTCAAAACACGTTTGCTGAATACAAATCTAATAATGATCATTAGCAGTCACTGCCACGAAAGATGGAATGGCGGAACCGGGGGATCAACCTCTGCCCGTCATTCCCCGGCCCGCTATGCTTTTTACTGCTATAGCTTGTCAACCATTTCTTTGAGTTTTTCGAATGCTTCTACTTTATTTTTCATACCTTCTAAGTGACAAACTTCTCTACCGCTCCCTGATAGTCCAGGAGGCAATCTTTGGCATATGAACAGTCCAGGCATACACATTCTCAGCGTCATACAAAAATTCGTATGTATCCATATCATTTTCAGCATAATATTCCGATTCCATAAAGATAGGCTGAAGGTATTTAGACTATATATAGCCTGAAGAAAAGTTAAAAAACCTAACAGCCTTCAGACTAAACAGCTTCAGGCTATTCTTTAGCACAGGCCCCCAATTCTTACTCAACTTTTACTAGCAAAGCATAAAAGCATAGACGTCCCCATCCCCACAGGGAACGCACATCTAAATATCAACCCAAAAGAGTTTTGATATTTTGAGGTGCGTCCTGTTTCACATACATTTATCAACTACTCCCCCCAGCCATCTGGCGGCTCGGTTCCGCCCTTGATTTCGCGAGTAAGGTACATCCACTTGCCATCTTTTTTAACGAAAGTGGAGTACTCCCGACCCTGAGCTCGTAGCTGTATCGTACCCCTTTCTTTTTCCATCACATTCTCGGTCCATACAAGTTTCGCCCTGGCGGTATCACCTTTCACCGTAATAAGTAAATTACTGATAAGACTATTGAATGAAAAATTCCTGGGCGCTTCACTCTCAGGAAATGTATAAGCCTTAGCAATGTCCTCTCTACCCTTAAAATTCCGACCGACCAGATACAGCTCTCCATTCTCCACATAAAAGTTTGCAAAACTTTCAGGCGTTCCACCGAAGTTGAAGTAATAGCGGGTAATTAAATCCTGTACCTTCTGGCGATCGATCAAGGTTTCAAGAGTTACTTCTTCTGCCTGAGCAATAGAGCTGCAAAATAATGTAAGGCAAATCAGGCCAAGCCAAATTTTGAATCGGTTTGTGAAGTTATTCATTGTTTTCTTTCCTCCTTTGAATATCTGGTTACATTGTCGTCCATTAAGTTCCGGTTCAGTAAATGCGTAAAGTGGGATGTTGTTAGGTTATAAGGTTAACCCTTTAAACTTAATAACCTAACAACGTCCATTTTTTTACACCACGATCTCATTTCTGACCATTATAATCGCGCCGGGTTGAGAAGAGAGAAATAGCTCTGGATTTTGTTTTTCAGCTATATTTTCCCGGTCCGGTGGCAAAATGAAAAATGGGTTTGTCCAC
>CAZJOB010000164.1:0-7838 GCA_964547435.1 uncultured Desulfatiglans sp.
TACCTACTGCATGCCTGAAGAGGGTGTGCAGTTCAAGGAAAAGGATATGGTGCTAAGTAATCTGATCAGGATTGAATCAGGAATAGCAAAGATATATAACAGGTTTTCCATTAAAAAGAACTTTTCCGCGCCTGTTAGGAATTTCTGGAGGAGCATCGCACTGGAAGAGGAACTTCACGCCGACATACTCGATGAACTTCGTCATGCTGTGAATAATGATGATATTCTTGTTACTGTGAACATCAACATAGAGCATTTAAAGGATATTGTGAACAAGATCAATGATCTGGTAAAAAAGACACAAAATGAAACCTTATCGGATTCTGATGCTTACTCCATTGCGGCAATGATCGAGGTGGAACTGGATGAGGCCAAATTTACCGGCATGATAAATACAACCGATCAGAAATTTATCAGACTGTTAAAAAAGATAGAAAATGACACAAAAAAACACAGGGTCATGATGGTAAATTATTCAAGGGGTATCAGGTAAGATCCTTACATTTTTGCATCTTTGCCATATTTTATGAATCTGCCGAAATGTCTGTCCTCCCTGCATGTGTGGTTCACCAGCCAGTCCACCACTAAAGTCTGAAAACGAAACATGGTATAGGTCCTGCTTTCTTTCATCTCCCTGACCTCATTTACCAGGGCCTTGAAATATTTGATGAAATTTCTATGTTGTTCCCTCTGAAATGACAAAAATGGATAATTATATTCCTCCATGATCTTTTGTTCATCCCTGAAATGTCTTGCCACGTAGTCATGTAAAAATGAAATCACATCCTCCAGTTCATCACCTTCCCTTTTCTCTCTGATCGCGTTCATCAACAGATTGGTATGCCTGAACAATTCCTGATGCTGCCTGTCGATTTTTTCTATCCCAATCTCCATGCTTTTGTCCCATACTATATTCTTGTCGATCTCGCCTGTCCCTTCATGGATGCCGCTTTCGGCAAACTTTCTGCAGCGTTCCAGATACATCCTGGCAGGTATATCTTCAGGGCATAAATCAAGACATCTTTTTAGCAGATTTTCCGCTTCTTCTATCTTCCTGAGATGATAGCAGGCCAGGGCCTCCTCATATAACTTTTTTGTTCTAATCTTGACTTTTCGTGTGCGTTCATCATCATTGTCAAAGACTTCATAAATGGATTGAGGCTGAGTCTTTCCTTTAACCATTACGCGATCAAGATATCTGACACAGTAATCTCCTGCGTTTCTCAGGCTATGCAAGGTATGCTCGCTGATGATCAGGTTCACTCCATACTGTTTGGTCATTCCTTCTATACGGGATGCCAGGTTGACAGTGTCACTTATCACTGTCCCTTCCATATGATTCATCCCCCCGATGGTGCCCAGCATAAGGTGACCGCTGTTAATGCCTATACCTATTCTGATATTCTTATAACCGGATTTTTCCCTGTAACTGTTATAACTGTCAAGTTTTTCAAGCATGGCTATGGAAGCGCTTAAGGCATCATCCGCACGACGCGGAAACAGCGCCATTATCGCGTCCCCGATGAATTTGTCTATCATGCCTTCGTGACTGCTTATGACAGGTTCCATCTGGCTCAGATATGAGTTGATAAAATTGAAATTTTCCTGAGGAGACATCTCTTCAGACAACGTGGTAAAATCACGAATATCCGAAAATAGAATGGTCATAGTTCGTTCAACCTGATCTCCCAATTTTACCTGGGTTATATCCTCTTTTCCCAGGAGTCTGAAGAAATCGCGCGGTACAAAGCGTTCATATGCCTTTTTCAGTTTTGATTGAAGATTTTCCGGATTCTTGTTGTCCATAAGCGTCCCTTTCTTAATGGAGGCATATTATAGTATTGTTTGATAGATATGAATAGTGTAAAGTTTATGAATGAAAACCAGAGATCAGAGGTCAGAGATCGGAGATTAGCACGAACAAAATCAGAAACCAGGGAGTTATTTATGTCTTTAACACGCGGGGCATTCGCCCTTATCGATATTCTTAAAAAAGAGGGAGTAAAATATGTTTTCGGGATTCCGGGCGCTACTGAGATCCTTTTCATGGACGCGCTGGAAAGGGAACCTGATATTCAATATATCCTGAGCCTGAATGAGATCGTTTCAGCAGGCATGGCAGAGGGGTATGCGAGGGCCACAGGAAAACCCGCCTTTCTGAATCTTCATACCGGCCCAGGTGTTGCCGCTGCCCTTCCCATGCTCTACAACGCACAGGCGGGCAAGGTTCCCATGGTAATAACCGCGGGTCAGCAGGACACAAGACTTCTGCAGTATGAACCCCATCTTTCAGGTGATATCGTGGGAATGGGCAAGATTTACTGCAAGTACAGCACCGAGATAATACATACGGAAGATATTCCCGCGACAATACAGAGGGCCCTCAAGACCGCTATGCAGCATCCCCAGGGGCCTGTGCTTGTGTCTCTGCCCCAGGATGTACTGGCCGGTGAATTTCAGTATGAATTCGCTCCGGGTATGCCTGTGCATTCTGCCATAAGGCCTGATACTAACGCCCTGTCCCTTGCCCTTGACCTGATTGAAAAGGCCGAACACCCGGTTATTTTTGTTGAAAGCGGCATCGCCAGATGCAATGCCCTTTATGAGGTCGTAAGGTTCGCGGAGCTTACAGGATCGCGGGTCTATCAGGGATGGATGTCGGACGTCAATTTTCCTGTCAGGCATCCCCTCTACCTGGGCGATCTTGATCCATCCAATCCGGAGATGAAGGAGAAGATGAAAGATGCAGATCTGCTTATAGGCATTGGTTGCCCCATGTTCAGCCAGGGATTTTACAATCCCGAACCGGTCCTTCCAAAGGGAATCAGAATTATCCATATTGACGAAGATCCCTGGGAGATAGGCAAAAACCTGCCTGTTGACTGCGGAATTCAGGGAGATATCAGAATAACGCTTGAGGAACTGAACGCGCATGTTGAAAAGAACCTTTTCGAAAAAATCAGGGATAAGGTTGAAAAAAGAATCTCCGATATTCGGGCGGAAAAGGATAATCAGGTCAATTCATTGAATGAACAAATAGAGAGAGACAAAAACAATACTCCCATATCTGTCACCAGGCTCATGAGCGAGATAGGTAATATACTGACCCCGGACACGATTATTGTGGACGACTGCTGGTCATCGTCAGGCATGCTGAGAAAGATACTGAATCTCTCAGGGCATAAACAGTTCTTCCGCTCCCGCAAGGGAGGCAGCATAGGCTGGGGCCTTTCCGGCGCGCTCGGTGTAAAACTTGGCCTGCCCGATAAAAAAGTAATAGCCGTTTCAGGCGATGGAAGCGCGGCATGGTCCATGCAGAGCCTCTGGACAGCGGCCCGGTATGGTATCCCTGTTACTTTTATCATAATTAACAACGCGGCCTACAGACAGGTAAAGATCGTCCGCAGGCAGGTGCTCGGAGACTACCCTTTGACCGAAAGACATGAGGATATGGAGATAGACAAGCCCCTTATCGATTTCAGCGCCCTGGCGCAGTCCATGGGGGTAAAGAGCAGGCAGATAAGAAATCCTGATAAACTGGCCGGTATTCTGAATGACTCGGTTAATAGTAAGGGACCCGAACTTATCGAGGTGTTTGTGGAAAACAGACCGGAGGTGTAGGGACGCGGTCTATGATATAAGGTTTACGGTACAAGGCAAATACCCTGGCCGGGGCTGATGCGCCGGGCAGCCTGCCATGGATATGGCGGCCCATTGAACCGGAATCGATTCGGTAAAGGGCATACAGTTCTGCATGGGCCAAAGTCGGTTGCATATACGGAGTTAATGGAGTCGGTTATAGGCACGCTTGCAGATAAATACGGGGCTCCATATAACACATTTCCGGTTGGTTGCGGATGTGACCATGAAGGTTGTTGCCATGCTCAATCAGTACACTACCGAGGGAACGGTATTTCATGAAAAACCGAATTCCTTTTCAGAAGGATGCATGTCATGTCATGAACCTCAAAAAGAAATAGGCAATGCCGACGTCAACATGTCCTGTGACCTGTGCCATGATGATCCCCATATGGGTAAAGCGGAACATATTAAGAGCAAAGGAAAATAACCTTAAGCCCTTCAAGGGTCTTTACCTGCGACCTGTTGAGGTTGTGTTCTATTGCCGCAATTTTGACATCCTCTGAAGTGTCCATCAAAATCAACAGGACATTTTTATTAAATAACCGCTATTTCAAAGGGTTAGACAGATTTTTAAAGATATTTTCAACCCGTCCCATAAATTTATGGGACGGGTGCATTATCTCGTCTGAAATATCTAATCCTCTGCCCCGTTTCTTACTGAATCCGGTTTTCCAAAAGGATTCTTTTACGCATGATATTGCGGATTCACCCATAAAGAGAGAGATTTGTGTAGAGTGTGAGATGATGCACAACCTATACTTTGATTCATAGCTATTTATATTGAAAATTTCCAACATTTCCTTTATAAAACAGACTTGATATTGGCCAAGGCAAATTTGCCCGGAAGCCCCAACAATATCATATTATCAGGGCAAATTTACTTGATAATCAATCGGCCAAAGAGGAGCTAAAAAGTGAAATCCAGACCTTATTATCACCGTTCAAAACGAAAAGAACCTGGCAGTGGCGTAAGGCAATAAGTAAGTCCATCCGACCATATAGCCGAACAAAGCTTTTACAGCGGAGTGCAAAAAGCTGCGCCCGCTGAAGAGAGGTTTGCTTTAAAGAAATCTCCGAAATTCAGAATATACAACTTAGAAGATCAATGGTATACTCAAAGCGGTGAAATAAAAATCAGAAAGAGAGGATGTGATGTCATGAATACTAAAGAAGAACTAATAAACGAAATTGAGAGAACTCCTGAGCCTTTTCTCTCTGAAGTGCTGGATTTTGTTCACTTTCTAAAAATAAAAACCAGCAGGGAAAAATTGGATATTGCCATGATGAGCGAATCGTCTTTAGAGAAAGACTGGCTGAAGCCGGAGGAGGATGAGGCATGGCAAAATTTATAAAGGGTGATATTGTTGTTATTCCCTTTCCCTTTTCCGATCTTAGTCAATCTAAAAGACGCCCCGCTCTTGTTCTGACTGTGCTTCAAGGAAACGACATAATTCTCTGCCAGATAACAAGCAAGAACGTCAGAGATAATTATGCCATTCCAGTCGACCAAAACGATTTTACATCTGGCAGTCTAAACCAGGAGAGCAACATAAGACCCAACAGATTTTTCACTGCGGATAATCAGATTGTTTTGTACCGTATAGGCAATATAAAGAAAATTAAGCTTGACCAAGTAATCAACAAGATTGTTGAAATCATAAAAGAATAAAGGTTAATCGAACAATTTCATGGAGATGAATGGGCTTATTTTTGTGTCTCTTTTTATATTCTTGCAGGAAAAGGATTTTGAGTCTTTTTCAAATGAATTGCCTTTAAGCTGCCGACCCCTTTTGAAGAAGAGAAGAAATCGAACAAAACTAGTGCATGAAGGAAATTTTGTTGCCGAAGTCAATGTGGATTTGATCGAAACGAATGAGGGGTGGTCTCCATATCTGTCGCTTGAAGACGCTTACAAGCTCGATGATGTCCGAAACGCACTACACAGTGGAGACATTGAATCGGCGGCAAGGCTTGGTCGTGTATTCAAGTTGACGCCAGTATCGATGACACCCCCGCCGGAGAACAAGGCGATGGAGCGGACTGGCTATTAAGTGTGGGTACTGAGTTTTCAGATTATGTTCTATTGCCGCAATTTTGACATCCTCTGAAGTGTCCATCAAAATCAACAGGACATTTTTATTAAATAACCGCTATTTCAAAGGGTTAGAGATGAATCGATCTATACTTTGATTCATAGCTATTTATATTGAAAATTTCCAACATTTCCTTTATAAAACAGACTTGATATTGGCTTATGCATTCAGGAACCTTAAAAATTACCCCCCTCAGTGGAATTTGTCTGATGCTTTATCAGGAAGGATGGGGAATCATTGATCATAATTGATAGTTTTAAATATATGTGTAAGCATATGTGTTATTCAATAAAAGGAGGTTTCAGGAAATGACGCAATTAGCTATTTACATAGAAGACCGTCTATCTGAAAAGCTCGAAAAGGCTGTAAAGACATCAGGAAAATCAAAATCAAAATGGATTGCGGATGTTATTAAAAAAGAACTTGATGATCAATGGCCGGAAGATTTTTTTAACCTGGCCGGAAGCTGGAAAGATGGCAGAGATCCTGATGAAATAATAAAAGAAATCCATGATGGTTCCGATACTTTTGAAAAAAGAGAGGAAATTGGAAAATGAAGTATCTTTTGGATACAAACACCTGCATTTATTTCCTTAATAAATCTTCAGAAAATATTATAGCCAGGATGAAAAGCCTTTCACCAACAGATATTAAACTCAGCTCAATAACCGTTGCCGAGCTTTATTTTGGTGCTGAAAAAAGCAACGCAAAAAAGAAAAACCAAGCAATTGTAGAGGACTTTATTCATAATTTTGAACAGATACCGTTTGATAATAAATGCTGTAGAAATTATGCGGAGATAAGGTCTTTTTTACAAAAGAAAGGTACTCCAATTGGACCGATGGATATGTTGATTGCCTCCATTTCCCTCTCCCATCACCTTACACTGGTTACGAATAATGTAAAAGAATTCAAAAGGGTAAAGGGTTTGATTATTGAAGACTGGATATAAACGTTTTCTTACTGAATCCGGTTTTCCAAAAAGGTTTTCCACGCATGATATTGCGGATTCACCCATAAAGAGGGAGATTTGTGTAGAGTGTGAGATGATGCACAACCTATACTTTGATTCATAGCTATTTATATTGAAAATTTCCAACATTTCCTAAGACAGACTTGATATTAGTCTGCTTCAGTCTGTAAATTCTTACAGCCTGTTTTCCCCCTTGCTTTTTCAGCCCAGTAGTCTTAAACACTAATAATGCCCATTCAGGAATAGGTAATTTAAGGTTGAGCTTTCAGCGACTAGCCAGGTTTTTTGCAGCGGTTTGTAAAAAAATGTGCGCATTGAAGAATTCGCCGACAGAAAATTATCATTGTTAAAAAAAATTAGATTTTATATATTGTTGACATGATTAATAAAGATAAAATAAAGAACGTTGCAAGAAATATGGCCAGTGCCACTAATGCAGAACGGGTAATTTTATTCGGTTCATATGCACGGGGAGACGCCACGGAACAAAGTGATGTAGATCTTATAATTATTGCGGAAAGCGACTTACCTAGATTTAAAAGAAGCCGGGAATTATATAAACTTTTAAAGCCTCACCCGTTTGCTATGGATATTGTTGTTTATACACCTATTGAAATCGAAAAAGGTGAAAAAACGAAATTATCTTTTATATCCACTGTTTTAAAAGAAGGCGAGACATTGTATCAGAAACGAGAGAAGCCGTATCACATGTCATAATATGGCTGCAAAATGCAAAACCGGAAATCTTTGGCGCATTATTCACTACCCAAAATGATGGCGAACCATCACATTAACTCAGTGCAAGGCTGTCGCCTTGCTGGCTATGCATTAGTCTAAAAACAAAAATGGAACGAATGGTCACATACGATTGGTCTGGAGTGTGAAATGAATTAGAGATGAATGATCTACACTTTGATTCACAGCCATTTATATTGAAAATTTCCAACATTTCCTTTATAAAACAGACTGATATTAGCAAAAGGCAAATTTGCCCGGAGATCCCATCAATATAAACTTATCAGGGCAAATTAAAAATCAATGTTGGCCTTGGAAATGAATTAACATGTGGGTATCATTTCTTATGAATGAACACATAGAAAAATATTTAGATTATTATTGTGGACTCAAAA
>CAZJOB010000165.1:0-5538 GCA_964547435.1 uncultured Desulfatiglans sp.
CTGCCGGTTATGCCGACATTACTCAACTGAGCCACTATATCCGATCCAGGTTCAAAATCTGTCTCTATCTTCATTATAACCTGAATAAGCTTTGAATCAGGAGCAACCTCTACACGAGCTACCCTGCCAACTGACACACCCCTGTATTTTACAGGCGAGTCCCTGTCCAGACCCTGAACAGATTCATTGAAATAAGAGACATAATATTTGCCTGTTTCCAGGAACCGGGACATGCCCAGCCATATAAACGCCAGCACAGCGATCGTGATTCCGACTGTCATAAACAGGCCGACCATGAGTTTGGTTTTCTGTGAAGCCATGCCTATATCCTTTTAATTTAATTCTCGTCCTTTATGCGCGGATTGAAAAACTCTTTTACAAACTCGTTTGTGCTGTGGTCCCTGAGATACCCGGGATCACCCTCCGCTATTATTCCCTTTGTTTTCTTATCCAGCATTATTGCCCTGTGGGCAATATTGAATATGCTTCTGAGTTCATGGGTTACCACTACCATTGTTGTGTCCATGAGACCGTTGATGTTTATAATAAGCTCATCAAGCCCTGCGGCTGTTATGGGATCAAGCCCCGCAGAGGGCTCATCAAAAAACAGTATCCTGGGATTAAGCGCCATTGCCCTTGCAATGCCGGCCCTTTTTTTCATGCCGCCGCTTATTTCAGAGGGAAGGTAATTCTCGTATCCTTCAAGCCCCACCAGTTTCAGCTTTATCCGGACCATTTCGTCCACGGCCTTTTTCGGCAGATCGGTATATTCATTAATGGAAAGAGCGATATTTTCCGCTATTGTCATGGAACCGAACAGTGCCGCGCTCTGGTATAAAACCCCTATCTTTCTGAGCACCCTCTGTAAGACAGTGTCATCCGGGTCTGTAAAATCGTCGCCATCCAGGATTATTCTTCCCGAAATTGGGCTGATGAGACCTATCAGATGCTTCAAAAGTGTGCTCTTGCCGCACCCGCTTCCGCCCAGTATGACAAATATCTCCCCTTCATGAATATCAAAGGATATATCATTGAGAATTACTATCTCGCCATAACCGGCCACAAGATCTTCCACTTTAATAATGCTTGGCTTTTTCAAAATAATCTAACCTTATACCGTATACCTTAAACCTTATACCGCACACCTTATACCGTACGCCTATAACCAGTATATATGCACAATCGCAAATATGGAATCAATCAATATAATCAAAAAGATGCTGGTTACCACCGCCGAAGTGGTGGCCTTGCCCACAGAATCAGCGCCCCCTTTAACCTGAAAACCCCTCATGCAGCCCACCCAGGAGATAATAACCGCGAACACACCGCTCTTAAGAACGCCCCAGAACACGTCGAACAGCGTGAGTGCCTTAAAAGTCTGCCCTACATAGGCGTTTGTTGTGAGATCAAGCATGAAAACCCCGACAACGAGCCCTCCGAGTATGGAAAAGACATCCGAAAAGAGCGTGAGCACAGGGACTGTAATCAAGGCGGCAATCATCTTTGGCGCAACAAGAAACCGCACAGGGTCAAATCCCATTGTGAACAGGGCGTCTACCTCTTCGGAGACCTTCATTGTGCCGATCTCCGAGGCAAAGGACGATCCCGATCTTCCTGCCACGATTATGGCGGTCATAATGGGACCCAGCTCATAAGTCATTGCCACGCTTACAAGGGACGCCACATAAATGTCCGCGCCGAACTGTTTGAGCTGTATGGAAGACATAAATGCGATAATAAGACCCAGCAGGAAACTGATCAGACCCACAATGGGAAGGGCCTCCACTCCTGTCCTCCGCATGGATAAAAATGTGTCATCAATTCTGAGGGTCTTGGGGTGAAGCAGAATATGATAAAAGGAGAGGCAGACCTCCCCGACAAATGAGACCATGTATTTCGCGTCCCTGAAGGCGCTCAGAGTCTCTTCACCAAGTATGATAAAGATATTGTCCCTTTTTTTCCTTTTTGGGGCCTTCTTTCCTATGGAATCGAAATCCAGTATAGAGAGGATTGCTTTTGTCTTTTCATTAACATTTACAAGACTAAACCCGCCCCTTTTTTCAGTAACCTGATTTCTCAGCTCCGCGAGTATCAATACCCCGTAGTCATCGAGATATGTGGTTTTTTCAAGATCAACGGTTAGAGATGACAGTTTTCGGTTGAATAGATAATCTTTTATTTCTTCGAGAAATGAAGCCGCATTAAAGGCGTTTATGCCTCCCCTGACCTGTAAGGTCACGGCGCCTTCAGGGCCTTCGATGATATCATATTCGGTTGACTGACGTTCAGCGGTTTTTTCCATGTGTCTTTAATTTACTCCGATTTTGTAAAACGAAATCTCTTGAGGTCTTCCTCATCCATGCCGTATCTTTCCGACAGCATATTCGTATCGATCTGAAAAACCAGCCACCCGAGAAAACCACTCTCCCCGTAGAGCTCAAAGGCCGTCTCAATGCCTTTTCTGCCCATGGGATTTTCCCTGTCCGCCCTGTAAAGGGTCAGGACACGATGCAGGGATTTATCACTCCCCTGAAATGCTATTCCGGAATAGCTGTTTCCCAGTATCTGCGCTGAGTCCGGGCCGTCTCCTTTGATTCTGTAGTGATCAAACACTGTCATATCCTCATCGAGCAGCAGGATACCCTCATAGGGCAGATCAGCGGTTTCCTGAATTTCGGTGAATTCCTTCATTATTCTGCCGGTCCCGGATCTATCTTTTTCTTTAAAAGGTTCCAGAAGCATTGACTTTAAAAGAAGGTAGTCTTTTCCAAGCTGATTGCGGAATATTTTGTTTCTTACATCACTCGTAGTGGCCCTGTCATTTGAGAGGTAAGGCAGCCCCCAGAAAAGGGCAGCCCCTATTATGCACAGAAAAATAAACAGTGGAATATATCGTTTTCTGACAACCTCATACCTGCGCTCCATCTCCTTGAATCTGGTGACATCACGGCCCAGAGACAGCATGCCCTGAAAATTATGATGACCGTCGTATAACACGGTTGTGCTGGTGGATATATAACGCAAACCCTTTTCAGGATGCCTTATCTTAAGTATTCTCTCTCTCACTGAATCCCTGTCCTGCACCTCTTCAAGATAGGTCCTGCACTCTTCAGTCTCTTCAAATATCTCTTCCATTTTTTTATGATGCATTCCATCCCAGGGCATGCCGTACATCTTTTCGGCCACGGAATTCCAGGTGAGAATCTTTCCTTCTTTATCGGTTACAATAACCGCGTCAGGAAGCTGATCACAGAACTCCTTCAGGCCGTATAATATTTGACTTGTCTCATCAAGCCGTCGCGCGAGCATCCTGGTTATTTCAGACGCAACCTGGGGAAACCTGGCAAGAAAATCCGGAATTTCGTTCTTTGGCACTTGAATTGTCTTAACATCTTTCTTTACCTTTGCCGTGGCGGTCCTCTTGCCTCCCAAAAGCACGGACATTTCACCAAAAAACTCACCGGGCCCGGTTATTTCCGATATCTTTTTATTCCCTTTCAGGATATCAACCTCACCGGATACGAGGATAAAAAGATCCTGTATCTCATCGCCTTCAGTAAAAATAACCTGTCCGCTCTCAAAAGAGGCGACATATTTTTGAAGGTCAGGATTATTGACTATTTTTTCAAGCATTTTTTATTACCCGGCCGGAAAGGGTTTGATTTTAAATTACAATGGATTGAATTGGCAGATTATATGCAAGTTATTGAATCGAGTCAAGGATGTAGGTGAAAAAGGCGCAAGGCGCAGGGCGCCCTGCGCCTTTTTTTATTCATTGACATCCCTTCAATATATCGTATAGTTTCTGCAACTTTCGTGTAAGGATTTTTATGCAAAAATACCTTACACCTTGTACCATAAACCTTGAACCGCGCCTTTATTCTATGCCCCCTTTTTCATTTATTCATACTGCTGATCTTCACCTTGACAGCCCTTTTTCAACCCTTGCCGGGGATAACAGTGATATATCCTCACTCATGAGGTCTGCCACCTTCAGCGCCTTTGAGAATATTATCAGTCTCTGCATTGATAAAAAGGTTGATTTCCTTCTTATCGCCGGTGATGTCTTTGATGGAGCGGACAGAAGTCTCAGGGCTCAGGTCAGGTTCTTAAAGGGGCTAAAGAGACTTGATGAGGCGGGGATTCATTCCTTTGTTGTTCATGGAAACCATGATCCCATGGACACCTGGTCAACAAGTCTCGACTGGCCTTCACGCGCTCACCTGTTTTCCGATCATATAGAGACATTCCCGGTAATGAGAAACAATGAGGTGCTGGCAGGCATTCAGGGCATCAGCTATCCTGAAAGGGATGAAAGGCGCAATCTGACCAGACTTTTTAAAAGGACAGGCCCGGCCTTTCATATCGGTCTTCTTCACGCAAATGCCGGGTCAGACACAGGCCATGAACCATACGCGCCCTGTTCTCTTGAAGACCTGCGAAATGCCGGCATGGATTACTGGGCCCTTGGGCATGTGCATACACGCCGGCTTCTTTCAGAGAATCGTCCGTGCATACTTTATTCAGGAAACAGCCAGGGCAGAAGTATTGTTGAACCTGGCGAAAGGGGCTGTTATTATGTGTCTGTAGACAGGGATGGCGCGATCGAAACCGAATTTCTGCCCACGGATTCGGTCAGATGGCATTTAATAAATCTCTCCATAGACAGGCTGGATTCTGATCAGGCCCTTATCAACACCCTTAACCAGACATGCTCAGACATCTCGGCAAGGGGTGAAGGGCGCACCTCGATTGTTCGCATAATTCTGAAAGGCCGCAGCCCCCTGGCCGGAAAACTGAAGGATGCCAATATTCTGAAAGATATTCTTGAAATCGCCCGCGACAGCGCCGCCCTTTTTTCCCCGCAGGTCTGGATCGAGAAGATCGAATCAAGGGCCGCACTGCCTTTTGATATCCCCGCATTAATGAAAAACAACGATTTTGTGGGAGAGCTTTTAAGACTCGCCGAGGAGCTGTCTGCAAATGATCGCCTGGATGAGGTAATCATGGATGAAATTTCTCTCCTCTTCAAAGATTCAAAGGCCCACAGATTCCTGACCTTACCTGACAGGGACAGGCTTAAGGAGCTTCTGAAGGATGCCGCTATGATTTGTCTTGCCGAACTCGAGGGGGCCGGAAAATGAGGATAGCCGGGCTTTATATAAATGGATTCGGGGTCTTTCGCGATATGAGTCTTGATAATATTGACAAGGGACTCAATATCTTTTTAGGCGGCAATGAATCAGGAAAAAGCACCCTTCTGGGTTTTATAAGATCCATACTGTTCGGATTTCCGGACGGCCGAAGCACTGAAAATTCCTTTCCGCCTCTTGCCGGAGGAAGGCACGGTGGAAATCTTATCATTAATCTCAATGACAGCAATTACATTGTTGAACGATTTGCCGGGGCAAAGGGAGGAAAGCCGGAGATATTATTGCCTGACCACACAAGGGCCGGAAAGGAGTTTCTTCACCGTTTGCTTCCCTTAAGCGACCGCTCACTGTTCAATAATATTTTTGCCTTCAGCCTGTCCGAACT
>CAZJOB010000165.1:5548-7767 GCA_964547435.1 uncultured Desulfatiglans sp.
CGCTGGGCGCCGCGGCGGAGACCGTCGTGCCGGGCTGGCTGTCCGCCGTCGCCGTGGGCGATCTGAATGCCGACGGCGATGCGGACCTGGTCCTGGGCAATGTCCGAGACCAGACGCTGAGCGTGCGGCTGGGGCTCGGCGACGGCACGTCGGAGCTTGAAACGCTCAACAGCGAGTCGGTTGAAGAGGCCTTATACAGCGCGGGAGCAGGCATAAATCTGACCGCCCTGGCATCTCTTCGGGCCGCGACAGAAAAAAGAGAGGGTGAACTCTTCGGGCCTAAAAAAAGGAATGCTCAGATCAATACTATTCTTGCCCGGCTCATAGAGATAACAAAAGAAAAGAAGTCCCTCACGACCTCGGTTCAGGAGTATGACAACATCATGGCTCAAATCCTGTCCCATGCCGGGGATATTGACTCCCTTCGAAAAAAGAGGTCCGGCCTTTCCGGGCAATCAAAAAAGATGGAACAGCAGTCGGCCATTCTGCCTGAATGGGTCAATCTAGTACTGGCCGAAAAAAGGCTGGAAGCGCTTTTGGTTGTCGATTCCTTCCCTGCTCAGGGCGTAACCAGGCTGGAGGGCATCAAAAGCCGCCTCAATGACCTGGAAAAGGAGCAACAGGAAAAAGAGGCGGAGATCAGGCAAAGGGAGGATCTGTTGAAATCCCTTGAAGTGGACGAGGTCCTGCTTAAACATGCCTCAAGGATCAGGCGGATAGAAAAAGACAGCGTTCATATCGATGCAGTTTCACGCGATATTGTCGACATAAAGCAGGATCTTGCTTCAGGGGAGAGGAAACTGCGTGAAGGATTAAAACGACTCAACGCTGTCTGGAACGAACAGACGCTCAGGGAGTTTGACCTCTCTATTGCCAGACGCGAAGAGGTAAGAAGATTCAGAGACGCACTCTCGGAGGCCAGGTCTCTTCAACAGAGAAAAAAGGAGACCATGAAAAATATGCAGTCAGCCCTTTATGAGGCGGACAGGCGTTTTGGTGACATTGGGGAACCGGTCATAAAGGATGAAGGCGTTCTGAAGAGGCTTAAACAGTCATGCGCGGGGATCAAAAATCTCGAAACCGAAAAGCGAATGCTTGCTGAAGAACTCAGACATTCAAAGGACAGGCTCAATGATCTTATGGAGGAAAAAAACGCGCTCGAGAATTTTTATATGTCCATGGCGCCATATCCTTCTTTTATTGGAGTATTCTGTTTCCTGTTTGCGGCCCTGCTCGTTGTCTCGGCATCAGGATTTATTGCGGACTGGAAATGGAGCATTGCCGGCATTCTGCTACTGGCGCTGTTGGCCTTACTCACATGGATTCTTCGGTCAAAAACAATAAATGATGCGGAAAAAAGGGAAGAAGACCAAAAGAAGAGATCGGAACAGATCGATTCAAAGATAGAAGGACTTGAACAGCGGATATCACTCCTGGAAGGGGAGACTGCCGGAATTGATGAGCGGATAAAAGAAGAAAAGGCCATCCTTTCCGGGTCGGCAATAGGGGCTGAATTGCCCCCTGAAGAGATGGATCAGATGATATTGAATGAGCTGGACCTGCTGCGCCGATGGAGTGAAGGATTAAGGATCAGGGAACAGGCCGCAAAAGGTCTCGATGAAGGCCGGATTGAATATGAAAAGGCGGAGGAGGCATATAACAATATTTTTCAGGAATGGCAAAGCTGGGTGGCAGGCCATGATCTTGAAGCCAATCTTTCGCCTGAAGGGGTTCTTGAGATACTGGGCCTTATAGAATCTCTCAAAGAACAGCTTGAGGGTCTTGAAAGGGCGCGGGAAAGGATGTCAGCGCTGGAAAAGGAGAAGGCCGGATTCATGGATTCTGTCTTAAATATGCTTGAATCATGCGGAATGAAGGATTCCCAAAAAACCGATATTCCGGTAATGATCCATAACACCATAAAGGCCCTCACAGTCTCGGAACAGGCGGTTCAGAAAAGAGATATGCTGTTAAAGGAGATTGAGACGAGCAAAGAATCCCTAGATCGCATGGAAAAACAGGCCCGCAAATTCAGGGACGAGATTCAGGAACTTATAAGGGCAGGGGAGGCCTCTGAAGAAGAGGAGTTCCGAAGCAGGGGTGAGATTTTTGAAAAACGCCTGAGTATTAAACAGGAAATAGACAGATGTGAAGACAATATAAAGAGGCTTTCGCGGGAACCGGAAAACATCGGCATAATTATTGAAGAGATATCACAA
>CAZJOB010000166.1:0-7743 GCA_964547435.1 uncultured Desulfatiglans sp.
CCTAGAGGGTATTTAAGTCTTATCTTTACCCACAAATTCTTATGAGGAGCCGAGAAAATAAACCCTGCTTCTATTGACTTTCAGGAAGCCGTAATAATATAATAGGAAGCAACTGCCCCAGATTCAACACGCAATATTAAACCATGTGATGACCTGGAGTATTTTTGGGGTCTCCAAAGGTTATATTTAAAAATGGGATTCTGTTGCGGCAGTTACACGAGGCTTCTCGGATGCACGTTAATCTCTTGAAGAAAACGGCATTCGGGTTGCCTATTTTTTTGTTAATCAACGGTTGTTTCATATCTAACGCCATCGGGAACCGGGACAGGGATATCCACAGTGTATCCATGATCTCCTTTTGTCCGTTCAAGGCTGTCAACTGCCAGAAAGGCGGTATAGCGTGAAATCAGGTTAAAATTAATGGATGTTTCGATTATTTCTTTTCTTATCTTTTCACCAGGCGCGTATGTCTCCATGTTTGACAGATCGGCAAGCTTCCACCTGGCCCATACGCTTCGAATGCCCGAATGAGTTCCGTCACTGTTGTTCAGATCGACAGCAACATAAAAAACAGCATTTTTATCTCCTTTCCGCCCGTTTACACAAATCCTGGCCGGGACGTTTTTCTTTATTCTGCCTGTAATCATTACCGGCCTTCCAACAAACAGGTCAGGGATGCTCTTTGGATATACATCAATAACCTCGAGGCCACCCCAGTCTATATCTATATCGGTCATGGCGGGACGTGTGGCCGCGTCATAAAACCGGTCAACGGCCTCCCCTGCGGATTCATCCAGGCCCACATAGGCCACTGCCCCACGGCCCATCACTGCCATACGCTCAAGGAGATAACGATTCACGGATGAACCCACACCAAAGCTGAATATGCGGGATTGTCCCAGCTTTTTATGAATGGCGGCGAGTATCTCATATTCATTGCCTATGTAGCCATCAGTCATAAATGATACGATTCTGAGCCTCTTTTCGTCGTGAGGAAAGTCCAGGGCCGCCCTGATGCCCTCTATCATCATGGTGCCGCCGCCGCTGTTAAGAGAATCAAGGTATTTAAGCCCTTTTTCCACATTTTCCGGAGTCGCGGGGACCGGATAACGGCCAAGGGATGAGGCCTTTTCCGAAAACCTTATTATCTGGAATGTGTCGTTTGAGTCCAGGTTCCGAAGCGCCCGGCTTATAGCATTCTTTGCCTTGGCAATGGGGACTCCGTGCATACTGCCGGAACAGTCCAGGACAAAGACCATCTCTCTGGGCATTCGAGGGAGGTTCCTCAGATCCTCGGGCGGCTGTAAAAGAAGTGAAAAATAATCTCCTTCTTCACCTTTATGGAACATCATGGCGGTCTTTACTTCCTTGCCTGATGTCCTGTATCTAAGCACAAAATCCTTATCCGGAACCCTGTCATTCTGACTTAACCGGACAATAGCGTGTGAAGGGGTTTTCCTGTCCACATCTATCACATGGGTATGGCTGTATATCTTCTCAATGCTCACCCCTGCGTCAATATCCACAGTAATGGAAATATCATGTGCGCTCTTCTCATCAGGTCTCAGATATGGAACATTTGTGGATTGCCCGGATTCGTTGTGTGTCCCCCTGCCCACCGCGCCTATGCCGTCTGTCTGGCCCGGAGGATTAAAGCGGGGGCCTACAACCGTGGGAAATACAAACTCGAACTCACCATCTCTAAAGTGAAGCGGATTAAAGAAAGTGATGCTGATATCGATCCTTTTTCCCGGTTCGATATTGGCGACTTTCTGTTTAAAAATATTGGGCCTCTCCTGAGTAAGAATGGAGGCATGGTATCCCTGGTCCTTTGCCTCCTCATATATTCTTTTTGCTTCCTCCTTTTCACGGACAAGTCCTCGTATCTTTCTGTCTCCTATGATCATTATAAAATCCGTGACAGCCGCGCTCTGGGGAAGGGGAAACACATAGACTGCCTCTATTTTTGAGTCATATGGATTATGGTATTTCTGAAGAATATCCACAGTGGCTATATAACCGGATACACGTGCATTAACGCTGGTGCTCTCAAGGGGAAGGATTATCTCTTTTTTATCTTCAGGAAGCACGGCCATGAGCCTGGGTGATTCCATCTTCTGCTCCTCTTCAACTGCTGCTGAGGTCTTTTCTATTATCCACAGTTCAGTGCCGGGAGTTGTGTCTTCGAGGGCCGGTTCTCCTGATTTGGCCTGAAATGAATGCATGTTCATTCGGGCAAATGCCCGTGCTTCCTCTGCTTTAAAATGTGCGCTTTCGGCAGCCTGATATTGTTCTTCTCTTCCTTTTTTATCAGATGTCACAATGGTCTCTTCCAGCGTAAATTCTTCCGAATCATCTGAATATTCAACACCATTGATCGAAATGCTTCTTTCAATTTTCTTTGTGCAGCCTGAAAACAGAGGCACAGAGGCGTACATAAGCACTACAATAATAAAAAGCGCCAGGCATTTTTGTTTCATGGTTATCCTCCTGAATATTGTTTTATTCTTCCCTGCTGTCCATTTCCTGTATGCCAGCAAAATCTATTTCAACTGTCACCGGTATCTCTTTTCCACCGGGCCTCGCAGCGGCCATGGGTTTGACGTTCAGCCCAAATGGCGGACATCCCTTTGTTTGAAGATGAAGCCTTGCAACCCTTATCCTGCCTTTTTGCGCCTTCGAGTCATTCTCCACAAAGGCCGCTATAATAATGCGTCCGCCTTCAAGACCGGCCCGGTCATAAAAGGGGGGCTTATCAAATCCATCAGACCCGCCCTCAAGTCCAATAATTTTAATTTTCTCTTCGTCATATCTGATGTCCACCTGGTACGCCGCAAGCGGGTTATTTTTGCTGTCAACGTACACTTCCACGGTCCTGAAACCGATCTCATTTACGCATTCATCCTTTTCAGGTTCACCTGCCGTGACAGGTGAATAGAGGATAAAAAGAAGGGCTATGGAGAGCAGAAATATTTTCATCATACACCTCTGCTTTCGAGCGATACCGCGCTGTTCACTATGGCCTTCATATCCGCCTGATCGGTTTTGCCATCACCATTCAGATCCAGGTTTTGTGGGATAGAACTGCCGCTTGCCAATTTCCGGTGCATAATATAGGCATCAATAATATCTACTCTGCCGTTTCCATCAATATCTTTGGATACCATTGAGTATGATGCAGGCAGGTTGTCTTTTGAGGCGGTATCATCAGGACTCTCCGGTCTGAAGAAAATACTGAGAGAGACCGCGCACACCAGGACTCCCATAACAGCGACAGCGGCCCATTCCCTGCGTGGGAATATACGTACTATTTTGCGCGCCCTTCGAATCTCCCGGCTCCTGACCTTTATATGTTCCAGAACAGCATTATCCGCTGATTCGCGGATCTCGCACGAATCAGGCCTAGCCCGTCTGAATAATTCCTCTATTCTGTTCGAATCTTCGGCGCTGGTTTTTTGAAATTCATTTGACATATCTTTACCCTTTAACTGTTTAAGCGCATGAAAATGAAAAAAGGTTCCAAAATAAATTGGGCTCCTTATAATAATTTATAAGTAAAGGTAAAACTTGATGATCTCGTAAAAAGCTTTTTTATATCGCTTCGCGGCAACCTGTGAGAAAGGAAGTCGGCGACTTCATTGGAAAGGACTATCTTTTCTCCCTTTGGAAAAATGCCCCTCTTTCCCCCTTTGGAAAAGGGGGCAGGGGGATTTAACAAAGGTGCATGCCAAAATAATACAGAATAGAAGCCTGATTGATGCAAAGGCAAAATCCCACCCGGCCTCCCTTTACAAAGGGAGGGGTTGGCTCCTCATTTGCATAGGGAAACAGGGAAGGATTGATGAACTTGTAAAACTGAATTATACCTCTTCGCCGAGACCTATGCAAAACCGAGCTGCTTTTTACTTCGTTGGAAGTCGAATTTCGCCATTTGTCATTCCGCGACCCCGCATCAAGTGCGGGGCAGGCTTTGATTTCCGCTGAATCCAATTATATCAAGCACTTATGGATTCCAGCCTGAGCAGGAATGACGTTTTTGGGACTTTTTACGATTTCATCAAATATGATTGTATCGCAAAAATGGTGATTAACATGTCGCCCCGATGGGGCTTATAAAAATGAAGCACACATAGAACTATTAACATGCCGCACCTATGGTGCTGTTATTGATTGACCATCGGTACGGCGCACTCAACCGGTTACAATATTCGCTGTCTTAGCACACCGGCAGAAACTACCGCACGCCTGACTAGGAGGCTGCCCGAGAATACATTTTTGTACCATTTTAGTCATTCCCGCGCAGGCGGGAATCCCGTCATTTCAGGTACTTACAGATTCCCGCCTTCGCGGGAATGACAGCCTGAGCTATTCCCGGACAGCCTCCTGGCATGCATTCCGGCATAATGAAAGGGCCTTCCGGTAATGAAAAGAGAGCGCCGAACCCCTCATTCCATACTTTTTCTCAGGCGTGACAACAGCCTGTTAAGCCTGGATTTTATTGTTCCTGTCGGCACTTTTAAGATTTCAGCAATCTCCTCAAGCTGAAGTCCGTCGTAGAACCTGAGAAGCACCAACTCCCTTTCTTCATTGGAAAATCCCTCCATATAATCGGACAGCTTCCTCAGTTCATCGTCCCAGTTGAGAGATTCATCAGGAATAGATTGAGCAAATGATTCATCCAGGGGTACGACCTTTCGTTTCTTACGTATGTTGCTGATAGCAGTATTTTTAACCACGGGATAGAGGAAGGTCTTCAGACTGCTTCGCAATTTAAAACCCGGGAATTTATTGAAAAAATAGATAAATACCTCCTGCAGTATCTCCTGCGCGTCCTCCCTGTTTCCGCAGATCCTGAAGGCAAGCCCATAGACCCATTCCCTATACCGGTAATAAAGGTTATTCATGGCCTCTTCTACGCCCTTGTTGGCAAGTTCAACCAGTTTATGATCGGAAAAATTATCCATTGATATAGAGATGTTCAGGGTTGAATTTGGATCACAGCAATCCGCCTAACTCAAGTTGTTCCAGTATTATATCAGGTTTCCCCAGGCTTCGCTCTCTGACAAATTCCCCGTGACAATCCGAGCCTCCGGTTATCAACAGGCTGTTTCTTTTGCAGATTTCCAGACAGTATCGGGTCACCTTCACGCTGTTTTCAGGATGGAAGCATTCGATTCCCTCTATCCCCCATTCCCTAGCCAGACCGATAATGTCACGGTGAGGTATCGTATATACCCTGGCGCCGGGATGTGCCAGCACAGGCGTTCCTCCGGCCTCTTTAATCGCTGCTATGGCATCTTCCGGCGAAACATAGTCGATCTCATCAAACGGACTTCCATTATTCCCGAACAGACTGAAAAAATCTCTGTGGCTGGTGCAGATGCCTTTATCTAAAAGGTAGTTCAGGGTCTTCCATCCTCCCCGCGCGGGGTTATTGTTATAGGCCCGGTACTCATCCTCTGAAACCGAATGACCTTTTTTTTCAAGATAAAGGATAACTTCCATTGCCTTTCTCTCAACAAAACTTCTGTTGGACAATAAAACGTCTTTCAATGCCTGACACGCGATATCTATGTTATAACCCAGAATGTGCACATATTTATTCTGATAGGCGGCATTTAACTCAACGCCAGGTATGAAGCAAAGACCGCTTTTCCCGGCAAGTGAGGCCGTTTTAACCGTGTTATCTGTTGAATCATGGTCAGTAACCGAGAAAATCTCTATGCCGGCCTTTATTATCTTTTGAATAAGATCCTCTGGCGACCATGTCCCGTCAGAAGCGGTTGTGTGAATATGCAAATCTGTTTTCATCAGATCCACCTGTAATATTTATTTCGCTTTTCCGCGTTAGTATAAGAAGATAAACATTGAGGGTCAAGTCGGTTATATTGTATCCTTGACAAAAAGCCTGGCGCGGTTCTATTATCAATCATTCACAATTATAATGGTTTATGATCAATATTAGATTAAAAAATGCCACGGAGATAGATATGAATAAAATAACCGGATTTTTTTTAAGTGTTTTTATCCTTGCATCATTGGCGGCCTGCCTGTTTTTCACCGGTTGCCTTGAAAAAAAACAAAAGGTATATCATGTTGGCATTTTAACCGATTATTCACCTTTTCTGATTATTGCCAATAGTTTTAAGGAAGGCATGTCTGAACTTGGCTACATCGAGAGTGAAAATATCACATATGATCTTCAGATAAAAGACTTTGACCCCGAAGGGCAGAAAGCGGCTGTCGAGCGTTTTATAAAGGACAGGATCGATTTGATTTTCACCTTCCCTACAGAGGCGAGTGTCATCGCCCATAAACTAACTCAGGGGACAGACATCCCCGTGCTTTTTGCGATGTGCGGCGTAGAAGGGAACATCCCTATAGAAAGTGTGCGTGAGCCAGGAGGAAATATCACAGGCGTACGATATCCCGGCCCGGATAACACAGTCAAACATCTTGAACTGATGCTTGAAATTAAACCTGAGAGCAGAAGATTCTGGGTTACCTTCAATCCAAACTATCCAAATACCACTGCAATACTGGCGCTATTGCGTGAAGCAGCTTCATCCTATAATATAGAGCTTCTGGAAGCGCCCAATGAGACAGTTCAGGAAGTCGAGGCGGACCTTAAGGACCTGGAAGCCTCGGGCAGAGTTGATATTGACGCGATTCTGCTCCTTCCTGAGGGGCTTTCCCAGTCACCTGAAGTATCCGGTGTCATCATTGATTTTTCCAAAAGGCATAATATTCCTGTCGGCGGAGGAGTTCCCTTTACCCTCAATATGGGCGCGGTTTTTTGTTTTCTGCCTGACGAAGCGGAAATGGGGAAGCTGGCGACCCTATCGGCACATAAAATATTCAGCGGAATTCCGGCAGGCACGATTCCATTGATTACTCCGGAAAACTACCTATGGCTGAATTACAAGGCGATTCAGGATCTGGGGCTGACGGCCAGTGAAGGTCTTCTGCACCGGGCAAAGGTAATAATACGTGAATAGAATGATATTCATGCATTCGGATTTTGAGAGTATCTCAAGATGCTGCCTTAAGATGCTAGACGCAGTATTTCTGAAGGATATCTCTTAACCGGTCCACGTTTATAGGCTTTTCCAAAAAGTCATTCATTCCGGCCTCAAGGGCGCCTTCCCGGTCTTCCTGCATAACAGCGGCGGTAAGAGCTATAACCGGAATATTTTTACTGATATCATTTCGAATAATGACCGTTGCTTCCAGCCCGTTCATCTCCGGCATCTGTATGTCCATAAAAACGAGATTGTAGGAAGCATCGATCCTCAGCCTATCCACGGCATCTTTCCCGTTTTTCGCCTTATCGATAACAAGTCCGTATTTTACAAGCAGTGTCTCCATGAGTTTCATATTTATGGGATTGTCTTCCACAATAAGAGCTCTCATCCCTTTGAACAAAACCTCTTCGGCCAGATGCCTCGTGATAATAGGACCCCCGTCCTTACGTTTATCACCAAACACTGTCCTTATTACATTCAGTAGCTCTTTGCGGATGACCGGCTTTGCCAGATACCCGTCAAACCCCTTAATCCTTGCGTTAACCGATTGGCCTGGAATCGCGTCTGACGTAGCGGAAATAACCTTCAGATTTATTAATTTCTTATTCTTCCTTATCTCCTCAATAAATGATTTCCCGTCCATTCCGGTCATCATCATATCACTGATAACCAGATCAGGCAGTACCTTCGCAGAGGCGAGAAACGATAAGGCCTCCTG
>CAZJOB010000167.1:0-7643 GCA_964547435.1 uncultured Desulfatiglans sp.
TATAAGATGTTCTTTGATTATAACCCTCGCCATATACTTCAATCAATAATTCTTAATGCCGAGCTGGCGATGTTTGAAAATTCTTCTGATTCAGGAAAGACTTACAGGATGGAGGAGGTTCTCAAGTCATCAAAACGGGCAACGGATCTTGTAAGACAGATCCTTACATTCAGCAGGCAAAGTGAGCTTGAATTAAAACCCCTGAATATCAATCTTATAATAAAAGAAGCCCTTAAAATGCTGAGATCTTCTCTGCCTTCAACCATAGAGATCATCAACAATATCAGCCCCGATGTTGATCCGGTAATGGCAGATCCCACTCAGATCCATCAGGTAGTTATGAACCTGTGCACGAACGCGGCCCATGCCATGAAGGAAAATGGAGGGACTTTAACCATAGGTCTGCAAACAAATGATCTTACGCAGGATACTGTATATCTTTATCCCGACCTTTCACCGGGGCCGTACCTGGAATTTACCGTAACCGATACCGGATGCGGCATGGATAGCGAAACTGTGGGAAGAATATATGATCCCTTCTTTACAACAAAACAAAGGGGTGAAGGCACTGGTCTGGGACTGGCTGTTGTGTATGGAATTGTTAAGGAACTTGGCGGCACTATCACTGTTGACAGTGAAGTGGGAAAAGGATCAAAATTCTCTATCCTGCTTCCTCGTATTAAAAAGATAGCAAGCATACAGAAAGAGGAGATGAAACCCATCAAGGGCGGCACGGAGTCCATATTAATAGTAGATGATGAGGTCGGTCTCATCGAACTCCAGAGGGATTTTTTCAAAAGAATAGGCTATCATGTTGTTACGAGATCAAGCAGCATTGAGGCCCTGGATACCTTTATAAAAGATTCGGATAAATTCGATATAATAATTACTGATCAGACTATGCCCAAAATGACAGGCGTTCAACTGGCCAGGCAATGCATGGCAGTGAGACCTGATATTCCGGTCATCCTCTGTACAGGATTCAGTGATATCATATCAGAGGAAGAAGTTAAGGCCATGGGCATAAGAGAATTTGTCCTGAAGCCGCTTGTGATAAGAGAAATTGCTGAAAAAGTGAGAAAGATACTGGATGCCCAAAAGGAATAAGCCGGTTGATATAAGATGTTTGAAAAATTAACCATTCAGCAGTTTTGCGCGCTTGATTATAACAGAAATATGGTGGTGACTTCCGGCCCGGGCGCTGGCAAGACCAATATCTTAAGTCATAGATACTGCTTTATTCTGCTTACAGACAGCAGCGTCTCCATTCCCCAGATACTGACCCTTACCTTTACAGAAAAAGCCGCCGAGGAGATGAAAACCCGTATTTATCAGATGCTTCAGGAACTCACAAAGGATCTCGAAGGCAGGGGCGGCCATTCGTTTTTTGATAAGATAAGGTTGGTTAAGGAGAACTTTAACAGAAACAGGATTTCCACTATCCATTCCTTTTGCGCCGGGTTGTTAAAGGAGTATCCTGTTGAGGCGGGAATTGATCCGGGCTTCAATATTATTCAGGGAGTCAGACAGAAAGAGGTTATTCTGGAATCCATAGAGAGGACTGTGTCCTCAATATGGAAAAATGAAAAAGAGACACTGATGCCTCTGCTTCATTCCTTTGGCAGCAGACGCTCCTTAATCAGCGCAATAATGGATTTGATCGAACACCCCGTCACTTTTCAAAGAGTCCTCAGCACTTCCGCAAACCTGTTCAAAAGAGAAAAATGGATAGATTCCGTGTTTATGGATTACTGCGCATCAATCAAAGAAGATGCGGTTATACCATACTTTCAAGGCCTGAAGGAAATGGGTGAAGGCAAAGGCCATTATAATGAACTGTTGAATATCTTCCATAACTGGGAAAAAGAAAAAAACCAAAAGGATAAATATTTCGGCATTCCGGGACTGTTTGAAAAGATAAGAGCGCTGGTCGAAACCAGAGAACACCGCAGCCCATTGCTTAATGTAAATTATGGACGCGATACCATATCTTACACCGGCCTGGTTGATGAATATTTTCCGGATATCTTTGCAGTCGATAATCCTGATGTTGTTTTTCAGAATGAGCTCAGACTTTTTTTAAACGTGTCGGAAAAATGCCTGACTACTTACCGGAAAAAAAAAGAAAAACTGAACAGCATGGATTTTAATGATCTGGAAACCCAGGCATTTCTTTTTCTCAGGGGACTTTATTCGAACAATAACAGGGAGAGTCTTCTAAGAATACAGAACAGCTTCCGGTATATCATGGTAGATGAATTTCAGGATACCAACAGAATACAGTGGGATATTATCAGGCTGCTGTGCCTGGAAAATGAAAAGGGAAGTGCTGAACGCCTGGAAGAAGGAAAATTGTTTGTTGTGGGAGACAAGAGGCAGGCTATTTACAGGTTTCGCGGAGGAGATGTAACTGTCTTTGATGCGGTCACAAAGGAAATACAGGAATCCAACGGCGCCGGCAGAACGCCCATGTTCTTTAAAAAGGAGAAGATTCGTAAAGTTATTAGTGAAACATTCCATGTGTCTGAAGAATTTTTAAATGAACAGGATAATAAATTTGAGTCCCTGCCGCATGAAGAAAAAGATAATATTCTTAAGGGAAATATTTATCTGCCGCATAATTTCAGAAGTGATTCGCGTCCTATCTCCTTTTTTAACAGGGCCTTTAAAGAGATATTCGGTAATAAAGGAGCGACGGAAATAAGGGATTACGAGACCATTCCCGGTTTAATCGCACTGCCCGATCATATAAAAGGCCGTCCTGAAAATCAGGGATCAGTCACTTTCTACCTTTCAGGTCCGGAATCCGGAAGGAACTCTCAGGTTGAGTCTGAGGCGGCGCTTATCGCGGATATTATAGAGGGGATTCTGGGAAGGCATGGAAAGGAACGATATGAATATAAGGCATATTCGGATATCAGGGAAAAGATCAGAAATAACAGACTGTCGATCGGAATCCTTTTCTTTACTTTCACCCATTTAAAGGCATATGAAAACGTATTTAGAGACATGCAAATACCCTTTTCAGTGCACAGGGGCAGGGGTTTCTACCGGTGTCAGGAGATCATGGATATCTTGCAGCTTCTCAACTATATTGCCGATAAAAGACAGATCATATCTCTGCTTTCGGTATTAAGGAGTCCTGTTTTCGGCGTTACAGATCCCGAGGTTTTCGATATCTTTTATGGCAATAACAGGACAATATCGAGACAGTTGTTTTTCGATACGCCATACACAAAAAAGATCAATGAACAGATTAATTGCTGGCGTTCTCTTTCTACAAGATTAACTATCCCTGAACTGATAAGGGCTATTATCTTCGACCGCTCTCTAACCGCTATTTACTCAGTTCATCCGAATGGAGTTCAAAAACTGGCGAATATTGAGAAACTTATTGAAATAGCCAGACACTTTCAGATTGAAGATAACGGCTCACTTTACTCATTTGTGAGATATGGGCTCAGTATGGCAGAGGAAGAGGAAGAGGAGGGTGAGGCGATAATAATGTCCGAAGAGGCCAATCCTGTATCTCTCATGACTATTCATGCTGCAAAGGGGTTGGAATTTCCTATGGTTATTCTTCCTGACCTTGACCGGACGCTTCCCTCACGCAAACGGAGCGGAAAACCTTTCCGGTTATATGGATCTGGGGATGCGGATACTGAGAAATGGAATTTTGAACAGGGAGAGATACCTGCATGGACTGTTGAAATCGCGGGAATGGGATATATTAAAAAATATACTCCATTAGGCCATCTGCTTACGAAAAGAGACCGGCTTGAGGATATAGCCGAAAACCGGCGAGTATTTTATGTAGGCTGCACAAGGGCCAAAAATCATCTCATTCTCCTCTGCAGTGCAGGAAAGAGATTCGAAAAAGACGAAGAGGCATTGACCTCAAGGGATTACAGGGAAAAGGCTACAATAAATGAACTCCTGGATGATATCTACCTATTCAGTAAAAAAGATCCCCCCGAAAACATGAACTATTATGAAGGAAATGAAGATTCGCCGGGAATAGTGTGGAGTGAAAATGAGATCAAGGCGTTTAAAGGCATCGAATATCAGAGAGACAGGCCTGATTCGAAGTCCATCGGGGTCTATGATAAAAGCATAGAGAAAATCGATTTAAGCGGACCTGTGAAAACTCCTGACTATTATCAGCTAAGTTTTAGTTCTGTTCAGGTATTTTTAAGATGTCCTGTAAGGTTTTATTATGATGTCATTCTCGGTCTGAAGGAGAAATATCTTCCCCGAAAACCGGTCTTGAATGACATATCATTTAAAACGCCTGCTATTGAATATGAGGAAGGTTTTGAATTTAGCTCAAAAGAAGCCCTTTTGCTTGGAAATCTCATGCATGCCTATATGGAAAAACATGATTTCGGAAACTCCGTTGATATGGATCTGTTTAATTTATTATGGGAAGGTTTTAATAAAACCGGTGGTGATTTGGATTCACTCAGAGAAAAAGCTCTCGATCAGTTGAAAAACATATCCGAAGACAGAGAATTGCTTGATCTCATGAAAGGTAAAAAAAATCACAGGGAGGTTCCTTTTCTTTGCAGCGTCAAAAAAGGCATCGAATTCAGGGGTGTTATAGACAGGATCTTCAGAGATGAGACTACCGGTTTATGGTCCATAATTGACTGGAAAAGCAATTCGCTGGAAAACAGAACCCCTGAAGATGTAATCATGGAAAATAATTACGACATGCAGATGGCATTCTACAGGTGGGCGGTTGAAAAACTCCTGAATGGCAAGGCCGGGAATCTGTATATATATTTCTCAGATAAGGGGAGGCTTGTAAATGTTGACTGGAAAGGAAACCCCGTAAATATTCTTGAAAAAATCGTGGAAAAAGTTGATAGATACAAGAAAGACAGACTTGAACTGGAAAAGGATTTAAATGATATAAAAAATAATGGAGCAAGCTGCCGTTATTGTGAGTATCAGGGTAAGATATGTTAAAGAATCGATTTTTTATCTTGACCGGATGATTTCAACTTGATATTGAAAGATTAAAAACATATCGTTAAATCCTAAAGAGCATGGGCATTTAACCTTTTATAACACCTAAAGGTCTTAATCGTGCCACTTTATTGGCCAGACCGGCCTGGTGAACAACTTCGACAACCTGTGATACATCCTTATATGCATCGGGCATCTCTTCTTTGAGAGTTTGTTTGCCCCTTGATTGGACAAAGATTCCTTTGTCTTCAAGTTCACGATGTATAGATCTTCCTCTGGCCATTTTAATGGCCTGATGGCGGCTCAGGACGCGACCGGCGCCGTGGCAACTGGACCCGAAGCTCTGTTCCATTGCCCCACGGGCCCCGGCAAGAATATATGAATAAGTGCCCATATCTCCGGGAATAAGAACAGGCTGTCCTGTATCCCTGTAGATGCCGGGCAATAGAGGATGCCCTGAAGGCAAAGACCTGGTTGCACCTTTTCTGTGCACACATAACAGGGTCTTTCTGCCTTCAATATTGTGGTGCTCTTTTTTTGCGATATTGTGGCATACATCATAGAGAAGCGACATGCGCAGCTCATCAGGACTCAAAGTCAGAGTTTTCAGGAATGTCTCGCATGTAAGGTGCATAAGTATTTGACGATTTGCCCACGCGTAATTGGCCGCGCAGGCCATCGCGGAAAGATACCTCTTTCCGATATCCGAATCCAGGGGAGCATAAACCAGTTGCCTGTCAGGAAGAACGGAACCGGTTTTCTGGAATTTGCCGACCATCTCCTTTAAGAAGTCATCACATATCTGATGACCGAAACCCCTGGAGCCGGAGTGTAAAAACACTGTTATCTGACCATTGAATAGATTGAAACTTTGAGCTGTTTTCTGGTCATATATGTAGTCAACCATCTGTACTTCAAGAAAGTGATTGCCCGAACCAAGGGTGCCTAACTGGTCAAGGCCCCTTTTAACGGCCCTTTCACTGAGAATGGATGGGTCTGCCCCTTCAAGGGTTCCGTGATCTTCGGTCTTTTCGAGGTCTTCGGGCCTTCCGAAACCTTTTTTAACGGCCCAGGAAGCGCCTTTTTCGGCAACCTCGGATTCGGCCTTTTCGGAAAGATGCACCGGTCCCCTGGTACCGACACCGGCAGGGATATTTTTATAAAGCTCTGTAATGAGTCTTTTTAGTTCGGGTCTTATTTCATCGGCCCGCAGTGCGGTAGTCATAAGACGGCATCCGCAATTGATGTCATAGCCGACTCCGCCGGGAGATATGATTCCCTCATTTATATCGAAGGCAGCCACTCCTCCAATCGGGAAACCATATCCCCAGTGTATATCAGGCATGGCAAGGGAATGCCCAACAATACCAGGCAGTGTGCTTACATTTACCACCTGCGTAAGACTCTGGCCTTCCTGAACTTCTTTAAGGAGTTCAGGGCTCGAAAAGATTAATCCGGGGACGCGCATATTCCCTGTTTTTGGTATCAACCAGCGGTTATTATCAATCTGGGTCAGCCTTATTTCCATATGAGGACCTATAGATCAAAGATTACTTTGGCGTTCCAGACGCCCTTATTTTCGAAGACTTCTATTTGATGATATGTAACAGCTTTAATTTCTGTAAGAATTTCGTGAATTTTTTGGTTATAATGAATTACTTTCAGGTGTGATTTCAATTGTTCTGTTGTAAGATTGATGATGTTGATGCCTGTTACGATGAGGTATTCACCCTCAAAAAGGAAGAGTATCTCGGACAACCACCTGACCATAAGATCCTGAATGTCGATGCCGGAAATTACAGTTTTTATAGTTTCTGTTTTTTCGCGCTGAACATTTTTAATCATAAGGTCGATAAGGGTGTATGCCGCGTTTTCAAATAGATCGATCATACTGTTCCCTGTAATGCTTACTCGCAGATCGGCAGTATGATCAAGGATTGTATAAAAGGTTTTTTTATTTTTCATCTGGTTATTTTACTGTCAGTCTTGATGGTTGTCAAAAGATGAATGTAATGAATCGGGAGGATGTAAATATATGGATTGTGTATTTTGCAAACAGGAAATAGAACTTGAGGGAAAAGTCGGCAGGCGCGATACCTGCCCGAAATGCGGCCGTGATCTTCGCTGCTGCAAACAGTGCAAATTTTATGACCAGGCTGCATATAACGAGTGCAGAGAGGTGTCTGCTGAGAGAATTGTGGATAAAGAGCGCGCTAATTTCTGTGATTTCTTTGTGCCCAGGGGCTCTAAAGAGTTAAGCGGAAGCTATAACCGGACAAAAGAAGCAAAGGAAGCACTGGAAGCTTTATTCAAAAAATAGATCTACAGGTATGAGAACTTCAGCCACGCGGTTTTCTTCGTGCGTTTTTTGGTAAAGGCAATCTTTTTACAGATCTTTTATAGCTCTCAGCATGTCCATGGTTGTGATAATCCCTGCGAGGGTTTTATCACGGGTTACAAATACCCTGTGTATCCTGCCCCGAAGCATGGCTTCTGCCACGCTTTGAATCTTTTCATATTCATTGACGCTGAATGTGACCGTGGTCATGATATCGCGCACAGTCACAAGAGACTCAGTATCTACTTGATATGATTCTATTTCTGTGGAAGGGGATTTTCGTTCAGAAGAGTGGATATAATAATCTGGCGTATTCGTGGAATTTTCATATGTT
>CAZJOB010000168.1:0-7628 GCA_964547435.1 uncultured Desulfatiglans sp.
ATCTGCTCAAGAAAATGATGAATAAGCAGAGGAATGTCAGAACGTCTTTCACGAAGAGGAGGAATTTCTACAGGAATAACCCTTAGCCTGTAATAAAGGTCTTCCCGGAACTTATTTTCCAGTACAAGTTGATCAAGGTCTTTATTTGTCGCCGCGATTACCCTGATATCACATTTTATTGTCTTGGTCCCTCCAAGTCTTTCAAATTCCTGTTCCTGAAGTATTCTCAATAGTTTGACCTGCAGATGAGGACTCATTTCGGCGATTTCATCAAGAAATATTGTCCCTCCGTTCGACAATTCAAACCTTCCGATCCTGGTGCGGATCGCGTTGGTAAAGGCGCCCTTTTCATGTCCGAAGAGCTCACTCTCCAGCAGATCTTCCGGAATAGCGCCGCAGTTTACGGGAATCAGGGCTTTATCACGTCTCATGCTGTTATAATGAATAGCCCTCGCGACAAGTTCCTTTCCGGTTCCTGACTCACCCAGAATGAGCACGGTACTGTCTGTGTCAGCCACCTTTTCAATAATTCGAAAGACTTTATGAATCTGGGAGCTGTCACCAACAAAATTTTCGAATCTGTATTTCTTCTTAAGCTGGTTCTTAAGGGCGAAATTTTCTCTTTTAATATTTCTGAATTCCAGGGCGTGATTTATCACGAGAATGACCTCTTCCATTTTAACAGGCTTGGCCAGATAATCAAACGCTCCGGTCTTCATTGCCTCAACGGCATTTCTTATGGTTGCGTATCCGGTCAGAATAATTCCGATAGTATCCGGTGCATGTTCAACAAGATATTTAAGAACATCCATTCCGTCGACCTTCGGCATATTCAGATCAATAAACGCGATATCATAATAATCCTCGTCTATCATGTTAATTGCCACCTCACCGTTCTGCGCTGTGTGGACATCAAAATCTTCAAGACTTAGAATATCGGAGAAAGATTCCCTGATTTTTATTTCGTCATCTACTACGAGGATTTTTGCTTTTGCCATATCTATCTCTCCCTTTAATAGCTCACTGTTTCAAGGCATGATGATTTACACCATAACGCCAATTTTTTGGCTATTCAGATATATACGTCAAGAATTTAACTATCTTTTTCAAAAATAGCAATATATTTTTTAACTATTTAGAATAATTTTCATATTTATTCTTCAAACAGGCAATTAAGTGTCAAAAAAACCACGGAAGATTTCAGAGGAGCAGAAATTTGATAAATAATGAGGATTAGGCAACCAGATTCTTTTTTGCCACAAAGAGTTTTTCTTCAGGCATTTCACAGATCATATTGATAAATATGTCAACACATTCAGGGCATAATTGAGTTTCCCGAACCTCATGTATTATTCCTAGTGCTGTATCCTGGTCCATGCCGTCTCGATAAGGCCGATCGCTTATAAGTGCGTGATAGGTGTCCGCCACTGCCATCATCCTTGCCCATATCGGTATGTTTTCACCTTTTATGCCGTCAGGATAACCCTTGCCGTCAAACCGTTCATGGTGATGCCGAATGGCGGGTATAGCACGTTCCAGGCTGGGAATTGCGCCAAGGATATTTACACCCACTATCGGATGCTGCTTAATTAACTCGAATTCTTTTTTAGACAGTTTTCCATGCTTTAACAGTATACTGTCCGGAACGCCAATTTTACCCAGGTCGTGAAGCTTTCCCGCTATTCCCAGAGTTTCTATGTCGTCAGGAGAAAAACACATCCTCGACGCCATTTCAGTTATAAACATGGAAACCGCCTCACTATGCCCGCGAGTATAATGATCACGGGCTTCCAGGGCCGTTATAAGGCTTGTGATACTCCCCAGCATCATCTTTCTTTCGATATCAAGTCTTTCCTTTTCCTTCAGAAGCAGCAGATAATGATCTGACAACAGCTTTTCTACAGTTATTACAACCTGCTCAAGATTAAAAGGTTTAACCAGATAGGCGCTCGCCCCGAGATTAAGCATTCGGCGCATAATCGACCTGTCATTATTGGAACTCATTATTACAAAAGGAATAGTTGATAAATCAGGGTCGCTGTGGATTTTTTTACAAAGGGCTATGCCATCTACTTCAGGCATGTTGATATCACTTAATATCAGGTCAGGTGAATGTGATTTAGCCATATCAAAAGCCGTTTTTCCATTTTCAGCGGTAATTACATTGAAACCGGCTTTTTCAAAGGCATCCTTAACAACAGTTCTTATCGTGTTCGAATCATCAACCACCAGAATAAGATGGCCTTTATGGAATGTCGACCTTTTTAAAACCCTCTGAATAGTATCCTGGAGCAGGTTTTTAGATTCCGCTTTAGATACATATGAATCAGCGCCTACATGAAATCCCTTATCAATATATTGATCGCTGTCAATTGAACTTAACAGTATTACGGGAATACCTTTGGTATACGGGTTCTGCTTTAGTCTTTCACACAGGGTGAATCCATCCATAAAGGGCATTTCAACATCTGACACTATAAGATCAAATGATTGGAGAAGCGCCAGATCCAGACCATGGCGGCCATCCTCCGCCTGTGTAACTACGGCTCCGGAAGCCTGAAGATCCTTGACAAGCTGTTTCCTGACAAAAGGACTGTCATCTACAATAAGTATTCTTGGTGATTCCACGGGACCGGTCCAGTTAAATGCCAATAAATATTTAAAATATTTACACCTCTCATACCCTATCGGCAGGTATCTTTAATTACTTGAATTTAAGAGCAATTAATTCCCGCTTATTTTGATATCTGATTATCACTGCAATGCATTTATTATTGCCTGATTTTTCTCCGTAATAAATCTTTGAGCAACCCGGGCCGTAATCATGCCATCAAACCCATGAGTAGCTCCGGGATAGATATGTAATTCGGTTGACACTCCCGCCTGTAAAAGTCTTTGGGCGTATTCCATATTCTCATCGAGGAACAGGTCAAGTTCTCCAACCGCTATGTAGGCGGAAGGCAAGCCCGTGAGGTCTGTCGCGCGAAAAGCCGCCGCATATGGCGAAACATCATCCTCTATGGAATCACCAAGATATGCCTTCCATGCGAATATGTTTTTTTCTCTGTCCCATGTGCGCGGATCGTCGATCAAATTGCTTGAAGGCGTTACATTACGGTCATCAATCATAGGGTAGATCAGCAGTTGAAATGCTATATCAATCTCTCCCCTGTCCCTGGTCAGGAGGGCCAGACCTGCCGCCAGGCCTCCTCCCGCGCTTCCGCCGCCGATGGCTACTCGCGTCTTGTCTATACCGAGTTTATCGTTGTTTTTTACCATCCACTTAAGTGCTGCGTAACAATCCTCAATAGCAGCGGGAAATGGACACTCAGGGGCAAGCCGGTAGTTTACCGATACGCATACACAACCTGTATCTACGCTCATTTGTTTAACAGTAAAGTCATCCAGGGTATAATCTCCAAGGATGTAACCGCCGCCATGGATCCAGAGCATCCCTGCCGACGGTTTCGATGAATCTTTTGGCGTATACACCCTGACATCAATGCCGGGAGCGTTATAAGGACCAGGGATAGAAATGTCCTCGGTCACGACCCCTTTCACATGCGGCATTTGAGAATTCATCTCGGCAAACACCCTGTTGCTGATTTCTCTGGCTGTCTCAAGGTCGTTGAAATTAAAAGCGCCATTCGCGGGCATCATCTCCAGTAAGGGCAAAAGTTCCGGATCGATTCGTTTGGTCAGATCCATTTTTTACCTCCATAAAATTAAGGATTTGGACTCTTTGCAATTCCAGACTTTTACATGCAGACGCATTTTTAGCATAATCACAACAAAATCGCAAGATTCCAGATCTTTTAAAGGTTTTTGTCCTTGACAGGCAATTCCATCACCCATAAACTTTACCCCCAAAAACAGGATTTTATTGCACAGATAACACTGAACAGTTTAACTGCAACCCAAGGGTATATGGAGATCCGCCATGATGAAAAGATCATTTTACAGGCTTATGCACGAGGCAGGCAAACAGTCTTTATCCTTTCGATTCTTGTTATTGATGCTGTTCTGCGGCGCCCTGATGCCGGCAGGATGTACTCATGTAACCCTTCAGCAGCAGCGGCTCGTATCCAAACCCAATATGCAGTTTTCCGGTTCAGCAATCTTCAGCTATCAGGATAGACTCCTTTCACAGTTCGAGTCGGGCTCGGCATCTGCGGTTGGCGGTCAGTCAGCGGAATGCGGCTCCTGCGCGGCGGGAGGAGGATAGTGATCCGGTCAAAATATATCTTCATTTTGCTGATTTTAGCGTTTTTTCTGTTCTGTGAAAACCTTTCCCATGCTACAGAAATCGCGCCGCCCTTCAGTCTTAAGCAGTGGGAAGAGGAAAAGCGGTTCAGCCTGGATGATTTTAGCGGACAGATTGTTGTTCTTGATTTTTTCAGCGCCAGTTGCGGGGTATGTTTCCGGGCTTCCTGGGAGATTATGGTCGGCATCCAGGAATTCTACGACAGGCGTTCAGGCAATTCACACGGTATTCCTGTGCGTGTAGTGGCATTAAATTCCGATGTTGCAGAAGCGGATGACATGAACGCCTTTATTCATGAGACCGGACTAGGCCTTGTGCTGGATGACAGTGACGGTACTGTGCTTCAACGCTATGGCGGCAATACTGTTCCATATCTGGTTGTGATTGACGCTACAAAGACTGATTCAAACGACACTGCGCCCCGGGTGGTGTATCGCCAGGCAGGTTATGAGGGAATTGACAAGCTGCGCGATGTAATAGAGTCTGTTACCGGCAGTTCAGAACCGAAAGATTACAGTCCTGCCACACCTGCCGGCGCAATACATGATATGAGCCGGAGTATTTCTCATGAAACCGCGCTGGACACCTCTGCACTGATTGCCTCGGATGCCTTCGTGACCGATATGATGGCCGAATATCGCCTAAAACAGCAGACAACGGAGTTTTCTCTGGCGCTTTCCGCTCGTCGCATCGAGGTTGATTACTCGTCGGAATATTTTTTTGTAAGGCGCGAAAAGCAATTGACCTCAGACTTGTTCAGCCTTCAAGGCAGCGCCGGTTTCAACCTTAATAATACACTTACATACAAGATTGAAGGCGGTATCTATGATGGCTTTCAGACATACCGCGCTTTATGGCTGGACGAATATTACCGCCATATGTTTGAAGTGCTGAGCGGATTCATTGCGGGCCTTGACGGCTATAAGGAGGCCGACCCCTGGGGATTCAATGTATCGAATGGCCTTCGATGGGAATATTCGCCCGGCGCCGGATTTGCGGAGGCAAACATCTCATATTCGCATGATATTGTTTCTCCCGGTTATGAGATGGGATTACAGGTTGTCAGGCTGCGCGACACCTATGATACTATCGGCGCTCGTCTGAGTTTTGAAAACATTCTCACTCGTCGGCTGCGAACGCTGGCCGAATTTCAGATTAACGATACCACGGACCGGAACGCGCGTTTCAGCATGCAGGGAGCGCTCAACTATGCACTGGGAGAGCATTGGGTAGCCCGGCTGGCCCTGGCCGGATCAAAGGAAAAACCGGAATTTACATCCAAATCAGTCAGCGCTGTTCTTGAATATGACAGGCATGGCATATGGTTCCTGAGTCTCTTCGGTCGCTACTATGAGGACACAAGTGAAATTTCCAACGCCATCGCCAGCAACGCGGCGGCTCCTCCGATCGAGACATTTCAGGCCGGGTTGGGATTACGCCGCCATGGGCGCCTTTTTTCATTCAAACTCGTTGCAGGCCCCTGCTTCAGCAGATATGACAGGCAGCCTCAGCGTGACACGGCATTTGACCAGCTCTACAAGGACCGGAACTGGTTTTCGGTGCAGTTTGCCTTTCTTTATCAGTTCTGAATAATTGAATCGGGTCTCTTATGTATGCACCTATCCACCCAGTTCCCCTGATTGCAATTAATGCCTGAATAATGTATAGTCGTATCAAATGATGTTCAGGTAAAAAACAAAAAATTCGATTCTGATAACAGGCTTTCAGAGAGAAATGATACCGGCCAAAAACAAACATTCATATTCAAGGAGACAATTATGACTGAAAAGAGAGACGCATATGTACAGAAGCTTAAGGCAATGCTTGATGAATGGAACGCCGAAATAGACAAACTGCAGGCAAAGGCCGAGCAGGCCGGCGCTGATGCCAAAATCGTATACAACAGTAAGCTGGAAGAGCTTCGTGAAAAACGAAAAGAGCTGGAGGACAAGCTGGAAGAAATCGGACAGGCAGAAGAGTCGGCCTGGGAGGGTCTGAAGCAGGGGCTGGAAAATTCATGGGAGGTTCTTAAGGAAGGCTTTTCAAAGGCAAAATCAGAATTCGAACGGGGATACAGGGAAGGGATGAAGGATGACGATTAGTAAATAGATTGCGGCATTTTATCACCCGGTAATCATATATGCCCCGATTCTTTTATTTTACAAATAATATCTATAAATTCGGTTGGTGATAATACTTATTTTTAAAAGCAATTTGGTTATTGAAGGCGATCTTTAAACAGGTCATCCTGAAGAACTGCGTCTTCAGGCAAATCAAAATTGAAGTCATCCTTGTTCAATTCGGGAGACGAGGTTTCTGTATAAACTTCACTGTAAGACTCATAACCAACATTGCAATGGTGAGTGCCACAGTTCTTATTGCAGTCACGCCTATTCCCTCCTTTGATTTATAAAAGTAACGCGCCTGTCAATAATGAAAGTTTGACCCTTTAATGGGTAACCCTGTTGTTTTACTTTAGAGGGATTCACCAGGATGCCTGCTTTTTGGCCGATCCGGTGGAACTTCTTGTGCGTATCGTATTCTGTACAATATCAATAAGAGAAAGTAATGCATTATTCACAGCTTCTTCATTCGGAAATGCCCTGGCAACTTCCGGCCTGAGGACGACGATATTAGTTGACTCTTTCAGGCGTTTCGCATACTTGCCCCGTACTAAACCGCCTGTAAAATCACTGCGTTTATACTCTGTGCGGAGTTCATCTTTTTCGATTTCTTTATTCTTCTTCATATAGTTCCCGTTCTCCTTTGCTTGCTTTACGAGCGCTTATAAGCCTAATAGTTTCTCCGTGGTCAGTATGGGATACCACGATGAGTCTATTTCTTGCTGATACGCCAAATGTGATATATCGCTCTTCATATTTTAAATGCAGGAGTAAGCATTAGTATGATCCCGCCATGCTGTCAAATCTCCAGACCTGTTTTTTCAGGGTAAAAGCTCCCCTATGTAATGAAGGTAAGCAAAGCTTTCCGCCTGAAGGTCAAGTATAAAACGCTTCAGGCAATTTTGACAAAAAGGAAATATGCCGCCCCGGCCAAGTGTGCGAATGAATTTTTTGTACTCTTTTTTGTTCCATATTATATTAAGTGTTTCATCGGCTATGTTCCCGAATAGAAGCTTTCCTAATTTTTGTCTAATCCTTCTGAAATAATAGAAATTATCTCCTTCTGCCGGAATCTGGCTCATTACACATGGGGATACGCTTCCATCCGAACCCACAACCAGGGCTCGTTCAACGTTTTCAGTGCAATAGGATTCTTTCATAAGGGGAGATACAACATGAAAAGATATTTTCTATAACCGCAAATGGCGGTTGGATTAAAACAACTCTTTGTAATTATTCAA
>CAZJOB010000169.1:0-7465 GCA_964547435.1 uncultured Desulfatiglans sp.
GGTCGCGGGGACGGCCTTTATCTTTTTTTCCTGCCAGTCGGGGCCGGTTCGTATTGATGATCATCGTTTGGAGGCTCCTTTGGAGCATGACCTTTACAAGGCAGCCAAGGCTGACCTTCAGGCAGGTCGATATGAAAATGCGCTGACCTCCCTCATGAACATACTTGATGTTAATCCTGATCATCCTGATATCGAGGAGATTAAATACAACATAGCGCTGGCCTATTACTACATGGGAGATTTTGAAAACTCCATAAATGTCTCAGATAAATGGCTGGTCGATTACCCGGAAAGCCGAATAAAGGGGGAAGTTCTGACCCTTCTGGGAAAGAGCTGTCAGGCAAGGGGCGATTATTCCGGAGCGTTTTCATGGTTCTTAAGGCAGCGTGAATCGGCAATACAATCCGGTCAAGCTGAAAGCAGGGTAGAACAGATTGATCCTTTTGTTATTGAACTTATAAACAGCAGCCGGATGCCGGATCTCCTTGAAATGCAAAAGAAGGATGACAAAGGCATATACGCTCCGCATATTCATAAAAAAGCGGCGCTTCTTTATCTTGAGGAAAACCAGCTTCAGAAGGCGAGAAAATCGGCTATGGCGTTAGTCCGGTCAACCAGTGAACAGTCCATGGTGAATGCGGGAAGGGAGCTACTGGAAACTATCTACCAGCGAATAGGGGAAACCTACAATGTGAAAAGGAACGCCATAGGTTGTCTTCTTCCTCTGACCGGCCCATTTGCCCTTTACGGGCAGGAACTGCTAAATGGAATACAGCTTGGCATGGATATCTTTAACAGATCGGCTGCCGATAAAATTGAACTGATCATTATCAATACCAGCGGAAATGTGGAAGATAGTGTCGCGGGTGTCGAGACCCTTGTTCAACAGGAAAAGGTGATAGCCATTCTTGGTCCTCTTTCTGCGAAACCCGCCCTTGCGGCGGTAAAAAAGGCACAGGAACTGGGCGTTCCCATAATTACCTTTGCCCAGCGAGAGGACATCACGGGTGAGGGAGATATGGTGTTCCGCAACTTTCTCACTCCGGCCAAAGAGGTCAAAACCCTTCTGAACAGGTCAATGCAAAATATGGGGATGAAACGGTTTGGCATCTTTTATCCGGATACTCCATATGGCAGGCATCTGATGAATCTCTTCTGGGACGGGGTTGATGAAATGGGCGGGTCGATAACCGCGGTTGAGGCCTATAACCCTGATGAAACGGACTTTACAGAAGGCATAAAAAAGATGGTCGGCCTTTATTATTCAAGACCGGAATCAGTGAGCCGTATGCTGAAAGCTATAAAAGAGACGGAAAAGAAGCAGACTAAAATTGAAAGGCCTGATTCTCTTGATCCGGAAATCGAGGGAACCGGTGAGGAAGTTATTGGAACCGACCCGAATGCTGACATTCTTTCTGATGCAACCGAACCTGAAACAGACCGGCAGGCTGAGGATGATGTGATAGAAGAGGATGAGGAACCTGAGCCGATAGTGGATTTTGATGCTGTGTTTATCCCTGACGATCACCGGAATATAGCGCTTATCGCGTCGCAGTATCCATTTAATAATGTCTTTAATGTCCCTTTTCTCGGTACAAGCCTCTGGCTTTCGAATGACCTCATAGAAACCACCGGGGATTATATACAGGGGGCCATATTTCCTGCGGGCTTTTTTATTGACAGTGAATCTGAAAATATAAAGGCATTTGTGAGTGAATACAGGGAAAACTTTGAGTCCGATCCGGGGATCATGGCTGCGAACGGCTATGATACTATGAGACTGATAATGGAGATTTTAAAAGATTTGAATATCAGGACAAGAGAAGATTTTCAGGAGGCGCTGCTCAAGGACATGAACTTTACCGGGGTCACAGGCAAGATCTCATTTGATGAAACAGGCGAAGTGGAAAAAGATCCCCTTTTACTTACAGTCTATGGAAGCAGGCTTCACATCCTGCGTTAATTCTCAGCCTTTTTTTTCTTCATTGCCAGATGTGAAACCAGAATCCCTGTCTCATATAGGAGAATCAGGGGCACTGCCATCATAAACTGGGTAATCACGTCCGGAGGTGTGAGGATGGCGGCTATAATAAATGCCAGCAGAATAAAATATTTTCGCTTTTTCTTCAGGAATGCCGGCGTTACAATTCCGATCTTTGTCAAAAAAAAGATAACAACAGGCAGTTCAAATACTATTCCAAAGGCCAGGAGCAGCTTGGAGGCAAAAGAGAAATACTCTTTTACAGAGGGCAGGGCTTTCAGGCTTTCATTTGCAAATCCAAGAAAAAACTTAAACCCGAATGGAAAAACAACAAAATAACCGAACAGCGCTCCGCCCACAAACAGGATTGTTGAGGAGAGGACAAAGGGCACTATATATTTTTTTTCATTATAGTATAGACCCGGAGACACAAACATCCACAACTGATAAAAGATGATTGGTGAGGCGATCAGTATTCCGGCAATAAATGCTGTCTTTAAATAGGTAAAGAACATTTCAGGCAGGTTGGTGAATATGAGCGTTGAACCCTCAGGCAGATTTTTTTCAAGCGGGAGCATCAAAAAACCGAAAAGCTGCCTGGAGACGAGGTATGCCCCCACAAAACAGACGCCGACCGCAATAGCGCATGCAATAAGTCTTTTTCTCAATTCCTCAAGGTGACTCATAAAGGGCTGCTTTGTATCATTCATTCGCGCTTTTATCCTTTTTCTCTTCAGGAGATGATATAGCTTCGTCTTTTTTCAGTGAATCAGCATGCCCCTCTTCATCATGCACGTCAACATCTCCTTCATCATCAATGCTTTTTTTTATCTCTCCTACAGAGTCAATAATATCGTTCTTTACATCATGAATATCTTCATCAAAATTCAGGCTGTCTTTCAGCTCCTGTGATGCCTTGCGGAATTCGGCCATGCCTTTCCCGAGGGCACGGGCAATTTCGGGCAGCTTTTTCGGGCCTATGACTATCAGTGCTAACGCCATAATGATTAATAATTCTGGTAATCCTATACCGAACATATTTTTCTTCCTGTGTATTGTTTACAATTCCCTTATCATGGCTATTTCATCACAATCCGGGAATTTGGGGCATTTCAGGCAATCGGCCCACACCTTTTGCGGAAGGGTGGACTTGTCTACTTCCCTGAACCCCAGTTTTTTAAAAAAGCCTGGCACATAGGTGAGGGCAAAGACCCTGCCAAGACCCAGAGAGATTGCCTCTTCAACACATCTTTCCACCAGCCTGGTTCCCAGATTCTTACCCTGAAATTCCTCTTTTACGGCCAGTGATCTTATTTCACCCAGGTCTTCCCAGCACAGTCCCAGGGCGCATACGCCTGCAATATAACCCTTATTATCTTTATCTTCAACAATATAAAAATCCCTTAGATGCTCATATAATTCACTGAGAGATCTTGCCAGCAGCAATCCATTGCCCGCGTTATGATTCAGGAGGCTGTGAATCTGGCGGACCTCCTTTATAATGGCTTTTCTTATCATATTTCCGTCTGTCTATTAATCAATTTCTGAAACAAACCCCTTCAGGCCGCTTTCTGTCTCCAGTTTTCTGGAATAACTCAGGGCCTGTTCCCTGTCCCGAAAATAACCGCACCTGACCCTGTAATATGTCTTGCCCCTCACCTCAACTGCGTAATAGTAGGCGTCATAACCCTTATTTAAAAGTTCCTTTACCAGGTTTTCCGCCTGGACTTTTTCTCCCATTGAGGCTACCTGAACCGTATATTGAAAGTCACTCTCCGAAGGCAGTCTCTCTTGAAGGGCCTCCTGCGCGGGTTCTTCCTTTTCGGATGTACTCTGTATTACGGAAGTTTCGGGTGGAACATTGTTTTTTTCAGGTATAATCTCTTTTTTTACCGATTTCCAGTTGTTTTTTACCTCGTTTTTTTTTGTCTCCAGTTTTTCATAAAAGGCGAGCTCCGGACTTTCTTCAGTCTCCCTGTTTGTTTCGGGGTCATACTTCTCTTCCCTGCTGACCATATCCTGAAGTTTCCTGATCTGAGTCCTCAGATCTGAAACAGTAGACATAGACTCAGGAAGAAAACCCCTGCCGACAAATATGCCCAGCACAAATATCCAGGCAAGAAGAAAAAAGAGAAAAATACCGTAAAAGACAACAGAAACAGCCGTCAACTCAATATGATATCTCTTTACCTTTTTTTGAGATTTAGGCATAACTTTATTTACATCTTTTCAGGCGCACTCACTCCAAGAAGGTTAAGGCCGGTTTTTAAAACAATCCTGACCGCGCCGACAAGGGCAAGTCTTGCCTGAGAAAGATCCATGTCCTGAGTAATTATTCGATTCTCGAATAACTTGTTGCCCAGATTAAAATACCGATGAAACCCTGAGGCCAGATCACTGAGATAATATGTCAGACGATGGGCCTCACAGGACCTTGCAATATCCTCGATAAGAGAAGGAAATGTCTCCATCAGCCTTATAAGTTCCATTTCCTCATCCAGCTTAAGCAGGGTCATGTCTTTTTCAATAAGGCCGTTTATTTCGATACCCTCTATCATGGCCTTCCTGAAAATACTGCATATTCTTGCGTGGGCGTACTGAACATAATAAACAGGGTTATCGCTGTCCTGTTTCTTTACAAGGTCCACGTCGAAATCAAGAGCGGAATCATGGGATTTGGTAAGAAACACAAACCTCGCCGCATCCACGTCCACCTCTTCCATGAGTTCCCTCATGGTAACATACTGTCCGGTCCTTTTTGACATTCGGACCTCCTGGCCGTTTTTCCAGAGCTTCACAAGCTGTATAAGCAGCACGGAAAGCCAGTTTTCATTGATGCCGTTTGCCTTAAGCGCCGATTTTACCCTCTGTATGTAACCGTGATGATCAGCACCCCATATATTAATGGCCTTTGAAAACCCCCTTTTGTGCTTGTCAAGGTGATAGGAGATGTCAGAGGCAAAATAGGTGTATTGTCCATCCTGTTTCCTGATAACACGGTCCTTGTCATCGCCGTAGAGGGATGTCTTTATCCACAGGGCCCCTTCCTTCTCGTAGAGTTCATCGTTTTTCCGCATCTCTTCCAGGGATTCGGCCACGAGCCCCTGAGAAAAGAGTTCCGATTCACTGAACCAGTGATCAAACTTTACGCGGAAAAGCTCAAGATCTATTTTGATCTCTTCGAGCATCTTCTTTTTCCCCGATTCGGAACATGTGTTTATTGCCTCCTCCACATCCATGGAAGAGAGATCCGCTTCACTCGATATCTCCAGCGCCAGATCGCAAATGTATTCCCCATGATATCCGTTTTCAGGAAAGGGATATGAAGGGTCTGTCAACTGTTTCCACCTGGCATACACGGACTCTCCAAGGAGCCTGACCTGAACGCCCGCGTCGTTTATATAGTATTCCCGGCAAACTTCATATCCCCGGAATTCAAGAATGCGGCAGATACTGTCTCCGAGGGCGGCGCCTCTTCCCTGTCCCAGGTGAAGGGGACCGGTCGGATTGGCGCTTACAAATTCCATGAGCACTTTCTCATTCGAGTGCGAGGCGCTTCTGCCGTAATCTCCTTCTGAATCCAGGATATGTTTCAGGACCTTAAGCCATTCGTTATCACTGATCCGGAAATTGATAAATCCGGGGCCCGCGATCTCTATCTTCTCAATGATATTTTCAGGGTCATTGAAATTGCCGGTTATAATCCCGGCTATTTCTCTTGGCGGTCTTTTCTGTGAGGAGGCCAGAGTGAAAGGCAGGTTGGTGGCAAAATGCCCGTGATCCCTGTTTTTTGGTATCTCTATTACATATTCGGGTATTACAGCCTCTGTTAGCAATCCTTTTGTAATGCAATTTTCTATTGTCGTTTTCAGTAATATATCAAGTTTATTCTTCATTTAAGATACTTCCTGTTCTATGAAACATACTCCTTTTTGGCCTTCGCGCCTATGGATAGAAATATTTCATATGATATTGTCCCTGCCGCGGCCGCGATATCATCTCCTGTAATTATCTCTTTATTTGCTGCTCCCAGCAGAACACATTCATCCCCGGGCTTGATATTGTTGAGACCGGTTATGTCACACTCAAGAATATTCATGCAAACTGTTCCCACAATGTCGGTTTTATGTCCTTCGATGAGGGCATTGCCTTTGTTTGAAAGGCTTCTTGGCAGGCCGTCGCTGTATCCGGCTGAAATTACAGCAATTTTTTTATTGCCCTTTGTGTAATATCTTCTGCCGTAGCTTACGGGCGTTTTACCCGGAAGATCCCTTATCTGCAATACCCTGGCCCTGAATTCCATCGCCTGTTTCAGGGGTACAGGGGCTGAAAAACCCTGTGAGGGGAGTCCTCCATAGAGCATTATGCCGGGCCTTACCATGTCAAAATGGGAATCCTTATAGGCCATAATACCGGCACTGTTGGCCAGGCTGTTGAGTGGGAGATTCAGCCCTATTTCCCGGCTTATGTCAATGGCTTTTTTAAAACGCCCTATCTGCGCCTCTGTAAATTCACAGCCCTCTTCATCTGCGGAGGAGAGATGGGATAAAAGGGATTCTATTCTCAGATTTGGCATTTCCATGATCTTCCGCAACACCTGGCCTGTTTCATCATAATTAAAACCAAGCCGTCCCATGCCTGTATCAATTTTGACATGGATTCCCGCCTTTTTCCCCCGTCTCTTTGCCTCTTCTGAAATGATTTCAGCGGACCGGATATCAAAAACAACAGGAATGAGGTCCTTTTCAATTACAACCCCGGCATCTTCAACAGACTCGATGCCGCAGAGTATGCTAATCGGCGTCCGAACGAAGTTTTTTCTGAGTTCCATGGCCTCATGTAGAAAAGAGACGCCGAGATGATCGATTTGATTCTTTTCCAGGACCTTGGATACCTCAACCAGCCCGTGACCATAGGCGTCGGATTTTACGATGCCCATTACACGGGTTCCGGGTGCAATAAGCCTTCTCACCTGATTCAGGTTGTGGGCAATGGCTGAAAGGTCTATTTTTACTGTATTTGAAGTTCCGGTCATTTGTTAAAGCTAACTGATATGGTGTTATAATTCAAGAAATATATTGATATTTTAAGCCCTGAATGACAGTATAAACGGCTGAATGGCAGCAAAAGATATAAGATGCATCAAATAATGGTGGATATAACTGTAGGGGCAGGCCTGCGCCTGGCCCGCCATAGCCTTAGCAACGGCGGCTGCCTGCCCGCAAATGGTTGTGCAAGATAGTAGCCACCGGGCAACCAGCTGCCTTCGTTCTGGCAAATCAGAACTACGTCGGGCCAGGCACAGGGTTGCCCCTAGGAGGCTGTCCGAGAATAGCCGAATGCGTCATTCCCGCGCAGGCGGGAATCTATAACTAGTTGAAAATACTGGATTCCGCGGCAATCAAAGCCTGCCCCGCACTTGATGCGGGGTCGCGGAATGACAAATGGGGTTTTTCGACTTCCAAGGAAGTCAAAAGCAGCTTT
>CAZJOB010000170.1:0-1804 GCA_964547435.1 uncultured Desulfatiglans sp.
ATGAGTTCTATTGTCCCTACTGGGGAGATGCCAACCGCCTTGAAAACGGCAATGTCCTGGTGGCTGCCGGTATACGCGGAGCAGGAAGCATATCCCATGTGTTTGAGGTTACGAATGACGGTGAAGTTGTATGGGATTTTACGCTTCCGGAAGATCACGGTGTATATAGAGCAACACGAATAACACCTCCACTCATAGAGCCGTTATAGAGAAAATGCTTACTCTTGACTCATGGTTATGAGGTCGTGCAGCCTTGGCCTGAACTGTTTTATCTTCCTGTTCTCTCTGGTCGGATGAATCCTGTTTGTCAGAAAGACTGCAATTATGTCCCTCCCCAGATCCATCCAGATAGATGTGCCTGAAAAACCGAGGTGTCCAACGCTGTTTGGTGAAAAACCGGAGCCGGAACTGGAGCCCTTTTGGGATGGGGTATCCCACCCAAGCGCCCAGGTGGAACCCTTTACAATATTCTGTCTTCGGAAAAACTCTCTCACTGTTTCCGGTAAAAAAAAGTCTCTTCTCTTTTCGTAGTAATGTTCTCTTATCATATTCACCAGAATAAATACCTCCCGCGCAGTGCTGAACAGCCCGGCATGGCCTGAAAAACCTCCCACAGCCCAGGCATTTTCATCATGGACCTCTCCCTGTATTACCTTTTTTCTCCAGGGGCACTCTTCTGTAGCGGCGATTATTTCGCGGTCAAAGGGAGGGACGCCCCTGTTCATAAAGGTCCTTTTCAACGCAAGAGGCTCGTAGAATTTCTTCACCAGGTATTCGTCCAGGGCTGCGCCTGTTTTTTCTTCGATTATCCATTCGAGCAGCATAAAACCCGGGTCACTGTATCTGCAATCCTGTCCGGGAGCGTACTCCAGATCTCTTTTGATTATCAATTCCCTTAACGCCCTTTTTCTTTTTTCAGGTTCATAATTGACAAGATCAAGGTAGAAGGGGGCCCAGTCGATCAGACCCGCGCAGTGGTTCAACAGTAAACGCGGCGTTATTCCGCGTTTGTCTTCAGGGACATCGGTTTCGATCAGTTCGGACAGGGGCTGATCCAGGCCGATGAGGCCTTTATCAACAAAATCCATAAGAGCAAGTGTTGTTGCAAGGGGTTTTGTAAGGGAGGCCAGATCGAATATTGTATCCCTTTTCATGGGGATTTGTGAGGGAATCAGGGATAGATTTCCGCTCTCATTAAAATAATCAACATGGCCATTTATCGCGATGAGCAAAACACAGCCCGGATAGACCCCTTCTTTTACTCCGGCGCTTATCAGGTCATCGATCTTATTTTTATCATTTTTATTCAATGGAATCATCCATTAAAATGGACGCGAAGATCTTGGCATCCGAGATCAAGTCTCCAACCCTACAATATTCATTGGGCTGATGAGCGCTATCAGGACCGGTTCCCCACACGGCGGCCGGCAATCCGGCCTTTCGGAAAAATGAGGCAACCGTGCCTCCTCCTATTCCCATTGTGCGCGCATCAATGCCTTTTATTCTTTTAATGGCCTTCTTAAGCGCCCTGACTACAGGGGAATCCACGGGCGTGGGACTTGAAGCGTCTTCCCTGTTCACTGTCTCCAGGCTGATTGACAGATCGAGTTCCTTTTCCACTCTACTGCATATCTCCGCGATAAATTCTATTACCTTGTCCACCTGATAGACAGGCAGTATCCGGGAATCGACATAAAATACATCTCTGCCGGGTATTGTGTTTACGTTCGGGACATTTGCCTCGATCTTTGTGGGAGAAAATGTGGATAAAATGGCAGGTCAGCCGTAAAGGCTGCGAGGTGCC
>CAZJOB010000170.1:1814-7455 GCA_964547435.1 uncultured Desulfatiglans sp.
TGTGGATAAAGGAGGATCGAAGAGATCGTATTTGGCGCAGAATTCCCTGTTTAACGCATCCAGCTCCATTATGAGTCTTGCAACGCCATGAAGGCTGTTCCTGCCCCTTTCGGGAGTGCTGGCATGGCATTGCCTTCCTGTCACGATGATCCTGAGCCACAGCATGGATTTTTCCGCGACCTCTATCATGGAGCCGTCTTCACTTCCCCAGTCCGGCACAATAATGAGATCATCCTTGCTGAAGATATCTTTATGGTTTTTAAGAATATAGTCCAGCCCGTGTCTGCTCCCGTTTTCCTCATCAGCAACCAGCACCAGCCCCGCGTTTCTTTTAAGACCTTCACCAGACCCAAGCACGGCCTTGAGAGCGAGGTAAGAACTGACTATTCCATGCTGGTTATCCTCCACTCCCCTGCCTATGATATTATCCCCTTCAACTCTCACCTTGTATGGATCCCCGTCCCAAAGAGACAGATCGCCCGGAGGGACAATATCCATATGGCTCAGTATCCACACACAGGGCGCGTTATTCGTACGCATCCACCTGGCGATGAGATTGGGCCTGTAGCCGTCTTTTGCCCTGTTATCCGGGGCCTTGATTTCCATAAGGTCATCAGGCTGCAATTTCTTGAGCATGCCCCTGAGATATTCGGCCTTTTCATGTTCGCCTGTGCCCCCGTTGTCAGGCCCAAGGGCCGGTATGGATGTAAGCGCAGTCTGCAGGGATATTATTTCATCCCTGTATTCATCGATTGTTTTAAAGACATTTTCCATATTTTTCATTTCTCAACCTCTCAACCTCTTATATTCCCTGCGTCACCCTCTAAAGCTCTGAGGTTCTAAAGCTCTGAGGTTCTGAGGCTCTAAGGTTCTGAGGCTCTGATGTTCCAGGTCTCTAAGTCTCTGAATCACTCCGCCCCTCATAAGCCAATCCCGAAAGCCCGGCTATCTCCTCCATAATAAGATCAGTCATTCTCCGTGGATCATCCTTAAACAGGTCTTCTGCCGGTTTTCCAATGGATATTATAACCTTTGTCCTCAGGCCTCCCCTGACATACCTGATCCCCACAGGTATAAAGACCGTTTCCGCGCATGACAGGGCCATCCTGATTAAGCCGCTTCGGCCAGGCCCCATTTTGTCTTTATGGTATGTCCCTTCAGGAAAGATTACAATCCCTTCGCCCTCTTTTAGAAACCGAAGCATCATTTCAATGGAATTCCTGTTCGCTGCCGGATTCTTTCTGTCAACAGGTATGCCGCCGAGCGCCGATATAAACCAGTTGGATAGCGGTGTGGCAAAGAGTTCCCTTTTTGCCATAAAATATAAGGGCCTCTTTATCATCATGCCCAGAATGGGTATGTCTTCCCAGCGCTGATGTTTAGGAAGCAGGACAAATGCCCCCCTGAAAGGAATATTCTCCGGACCCTTGACGCAAATATCAAAGAATGGAAAAAAGAGTACACGTGCGACGTATCGCAGAATGCGAAGAACTGTTTGATTTCTTTTTAAAGGCGTGAAGGTCATGAGTTTCGAAACTCGCGCGTGACATCATCTATTCCACGGTAACGCTCTTTGCCAGGTTTCTCGGTTTATCGATATCTCTCTTAAGAAACAGGGCGCAGTAATATGCCAGCAACTGACATGGAACCACGGCCAGTATGGGATAAAGGAAATCCAGGGTGGCCGGTATCTCTATAAAATCATCCGCAATCTCCCTTAAAGCGGCGTCCCCTTCTGTTCCGATGGCAATTACAGTGCCTTTTCTGCTTCTGATCTCCTGAATATTATTTATCATCTTATCATACATCGAATCCCTTGGGGCTATGGCCACGGTCGGCATCTCGGGATTAATCAGCGCAATCGGGCCATGCTTCATTTCTCCTGCCGCATATCCTTCAGCGTGTATATATGAAATCTCCTTGAGCTTGAGGGCTCCTTCCATTGCGATAGGGTATCCATACTTGCGGCCCAGGAATAGCCAGTTGCTTTTCTCATGGTATTTTTCCGCTATTGCCTCAATATGGTTGGCCTGAGAGAGGATGGCCTTCACCTGATCCGGCAGTTCTTCCATGGCCCTTATCGCCTCAATGCCATCGGTAAGGGAAAGATTCTGGTGTCTTCCCAGCAGGATCGCCAGCAGGGTTAAAATGGTCAACTGGGAGATGAATATCTTGGTAGAGGCAACGCCTATTTCAGGCCCTGCGTGGTTGTAAACCCCGGCATCGGTTTCTCTTGCTATTGAGCTGTCAACCACATTTACTATCCCCAGAAGATGGGCGCCTTTTCTTCTGGCCTCCCTCATTGCAGCGAGTGTATCCGCCGTTTCTCCGGACTGACTCATGGCGATGATAAAGGTGTTGGGCGGGAAATTCAATTTCCTGTACCGGAATTCAGAGGCGAGTTCCACCTCCACATCAATCTCTGTCAATTTCTCAAAGATGTATCTTCCCACACTGCCGGCATAATATGATGTTCCGCAGGCCACTATAACTATGTGCCTGCATTCCTTCAATTTATCCCATACCGGTATAATGCCGCCCAGTCTCGGCACACCCTCGCCCTTGTCGACCCTGCCCCTCATGGCGTTTTTTATGGTCTCCGGCTGTTCAAATATCTCTTTGAGCATAAAATGCGGAAAGCCGTCCAGTTCAGCATCTTTGGCCTCCCATTCAACCTTCTCCGCGGCCCTTGTAATCTTTTTGGCCTGGGCAGTGGAGATGGACACATCATCACCGGTGATAAGCGCCAGCTCATTGTCATTGAGGTGAATAACATTCCTGGTATGCCTTACCATTGCAGAGACATCCGATGCAGCAAAATTGCCGTTTTCACCAAGCCCAATTATCAAAGGGCTGCCTCTTCTTGCTACAACGATCTGACCTGGAAGATCTTTGTGAATAACCGCTATACCAAAGGTCCCTTCCACCTGGGACATGGTTTTTCTTACCGCCTCTTTGAGGTCTCCGCTGAAATTCTCGGAGATAAGATGGGCCAGCACCTCGGTATCTGTTTCCGATCGAAAGGTTATTCCCCTGTTGACCAGTTTTTTCCTTATTGACTGATAGTTTTCGATTATTCCATTATGAATTACATAGATTTTCTCATCAGTGTCTCTGTGGGGATGGGCGTTTGCTTCAGAAGGCTCACCATGTGTGGCCCATCTTGTATGGGCTATTCCGGATGTCCCGGTTATCTCAATGCCGTTTATCTTCTTTTCCAGTTCCGTGATCCTGCCCACGGCCCTGTAACAGTCAATGCAGCCATCACCATGAACAGCAACACCTGAGGAATCATATCCCCTGTATTCAAGTCTTTTGAGACCTTCGATAAGAAGAGGCTTTGCCTTTTCTTTGCCCACATAACAGACTATTCCGCACATGGTTTAATCTCCCTGATTCCGCCCATGTAGGGTGCGAGAGCGTCAGGAATCACAACGCTTCCATCCTTTTGCTGATAATTTTCGAGAACTGCCACAAAGGTCCTTCCCACGGCCAGTCCCGACCCGTTCAGGGTGTGAACCAGTTCCGTGCCGTTTGAACCCTTCTTTTTGAACCTTATGCCGGCCCTTCTTGCCTGAAAATCCTCAAAATTACTGCATGAGGATATCTCCCGGTAGAGCTTCTGGCCCGGCAGCCACACCTCAATATCATATGTCTTTGCAGCGGAAAATCCCAGATCTCCGGTGCATAACGAAACTACCCTGTAAGGGATATCGAGCCGTTTCAGAATCTCCTCAGCGTTGGCCGTGAGTTTTTCCAGTTCATTGTATGATGTTTCAGGGGTGGTAAATTTTACCATCTCGACCTTGTTGAACTGATGATTTCTGATTAACCCTCGAGTATCCTTTCCATAGGATCCGGCCTCGGAACGAAAACATGGCGTGTATGCTGTATAATACACTGGAAGATCATCCTCCTGAAGCACCTCATCACGAAAAATGTTTGTAACAGGCACCTCCGCAGTCGGAATAAGATAAAGATCCCAGCCTTCCACCTTGAAGAGGTCCTCCGCGAACTTGGGCAATTGTCCTGTGCCTGTCATGGACGCGGAATTCACCATAAATGGTGGAAGGATCTCGGTATATCCATGTTTAGTCGTGTGCAGATCGAGCATGAAATTTATAAGGGCCCTTTCAAGCCTTGCCCCCATACCCTTGTAAAGGGAAAATCTCGCTCCGGATAGTTTGGCCGCCCTGCTGAAATCAAGTATATTAAGCCTCTCCCCGATATCCCAGTGGGCCTGGGGTTCAAAATCCATCTCTTTTGGCTGCCCCCATGTCCTTATCACCGGATTATCATTCTCATTTCTCCCTATCGGAACCGACTCATGGGGTATATTGGGGATCTCCATGAGAAGCCTGTTCATCTCCTCCTGAATTTCGGACATGCTGGTCTCTTTGTTCTTGATCTCGAAGGAGACCTGCTTCATATTAGCGATAAGCGCCGAGGCGTCTTCACCCTTCTTTTTCATGGCGGCTATCTCTTCGCTCACAGTGTTCCGGCGATAGCGCAGAGACTCAATATCGGCAAGTTTTTCCCTTCTTTTCACATCCAGGGACTCAAAGAAGGAGATGTCCAGATCATTTCCCCTGCTCTTCAGCATCTCCCTGATTTTTGGCAGATTTGCCCTGACAAATTTAAGATCAAGCATATTTATTTCCCCTCAGTGGTTTTTTCGATTTCTATCATTAAATCTTGTACGTCGTCAAATAATTTAACCCCGGGAATTGTTGATGGTCTCTTAAAAAGTCGGATTTTAGCTTTTTCTGTCATTCCCGCGATTGGAGCCTGCCCCGTACTTGATACGGGGGCGGGAATCCATTCTTTACTGGCGCTTATAGATTCCCTCTGGAGTTTATTCACAAACTTGATTCGGGGCGGGAATGACGTTTTCGGGACTTCCAAGGAGGTCAAAAGCAACTTTGTTACTTTTGTGATGATTTTTCCGAAATAAAACAATTTGTTACGAGAACACTATGAATTATTAATAACATAAAACCATATTCTCATTTGTAGGGGCAGACCTATGTGTCTGCCCAGTATGTGCCCATAAGCAACCCTTGGCAGGCCGACACATAGGTCGGCCCCTACGGTTAATTTTTCATAATGTGACATTTCACGGAGACTATTAAAGACTTCGTTTCTCATAGGTTGCCGCGGAGCGGTATAAATAAGCTTTTTACGAGACCATCAAATTTTCATTGTGAGCAATTTTAAATTGTCATTCTGAGCGAAGCGAAGAATCTCTATCACGAATCAGTTATCACTGGATGGCGTGATCCGGCATGTGATTGGTCATAAAATAGAGACCCTTCGCTTTCCATCCTCCGTAGTCACGCCATGGCGTGACGGAGGACGGGCGCTCAGAGTGACAGGCGCGGGGTATGGCTGTAAATAACTTGCCTGGCAATTTTCTATATAAAACAGGGTAATATCCTTTGAGAAATTCAGATTGACCCATATTTTGATATTTGCGATTCTTTGAAAAGAGTGTTATAGATCTGGATATTTACGTTCTGATACTAACAGGGCTGGTGTTTATCTCTGTAAGGATAATGCTGATTTTGTGAAAATATTATTTAAGCAATGAGAACACTTTTGAACATAATCAATACCATATGGAAAATACTCTACTCAGTTA
>CAZJOB010000171.1:0-7443 GCA_964547435.1 uncultured Desulfatiglans sp.
TGCCAGTTCTTCAACAGTGTCATCCACGGCCTCTCTAGTGTCCGAACCCTTACAGCCGGTCAACAGCGGCAAGGCTGCGAACAGCATAATAATAATGATCCTGCCAACTAAATACTTAATACTATCCATAATTTCCTCCTTGTTAAAATATGTTTAGATTTGTTTTATTATTATCACTCATCCTACCCGCTGAAAGAAAAAGAAACCATACGATCCCGATAAGGGCGCAAATAAAAAAGATCTCCCTGATCCCGCCTATTATAAACACGGGCGCGAACAGGATAGGAGACAGGAATTGCCCTATAAATCCGAAGGTGCCCAGATAAGAGCTGAATCTTCCGCGAAAGGAAGGAGGTACAACCTCGCCGATCCACACCATGACAGTAGGCATCATAAGCCCCTGGCTGATACCAAATATGGATGCACCTATGACGATAATTGGAGTACAGGGCGCGACACAGATAATTGTAAAAACCATTGCCCATAAAAGTGCGGAGGTTGTCACGATTCTGTGATAGGTAAACCGGGATCTTATTTTGCCATAGACAAATGAAGTAATCCCCGCTGAAGCTGTCATTGCTGTAATGAACAAGCCGATGTGTGTTGTGTCTGTTATTCCGAATTCCTCCAGGAACTGAGGCAGAAATACAACAATGGCGTATAAAAGTATGTTGCCCGAAAATATAAGGCCGTTGATCAGCAATATGACGGGTCGGTTCCGAACAACGTCAAATACTGACATTGTTTTACCGGACATCATTGTCTGCCGGGAAGAGACCTTTGACTCAGGAATGGCAAAAATGGCTGAGATGCCTACAGGAATTCCTAAAAGATAAACAGCAAAGGGCAGGTGCCATGAAACAGCACCCAGAAGACCGCCGAGCAGGGGCCATACAGCGCCTCCGAAACTCTGCGCGGTTCCGCGCCATCCCATAACCTTGTCCCTTTCAGCCCCCTCGTACATGTTGAGGATCAGAACATTATTGGCTGTAAAGATAAAGGCGAGGGCAACACCAAAACACGCGCGGCTGATCAAAAGGCCGATAAAAGAGTTGATCAGCAATCCTGATCCGCCTGTTAGGCCATAGAAGATAAGGGCTGTCACGTAAGGCCGTCTGGGGCCTGCCCTGTCAATAACCATTCCCGCCAGCGGGCTGAAGAGGGCAATAAACAACCCGTGAGTCGTGATTATCGTGCCCACTGATGAAGGGTCTGCTCCCAGGCTGTCCCTCATAATATTGAGTACAGGCGTGATGATGCTTCCGGCCATTATAGTGAGGCTCGCGGAGGCGAATATGACTGCTAATGGGAATATCTTTTTATTGACCATAATTCTGAATGTATGTTGATAACTATATCTTTTATCCGGTTCTTGGAACGTGAATATAGTTGATTAAAAATATAGAGTCTATTAATAAATTGACATATTTTGAATAAATGTAGAGAAGCTTTTTTAAGAATTTATTGGACAGAGGACTTCATATCAGATATTTTGGACAAAAAGAAACCGGGGAGTTGAAATGAAAGCCGCTATTCTTTATGAGTATGGAAAACCGCTGGTCCTGGAAGAAGTTTCTCTTGACCCGCCCGGCAGGGGAGAAATAACGATCCGCATGGCAGCGACTGCCATATGCCACAGCGATATTCATTCATTCAGGGGCGAGCATGGAAATCCTCCTCTTCCGGCAGTTGGCGGACATGAAATAGCTGCATATATAGAAGAAACAGGAGAGGGCGTAACCTATGTCAGGGCCGGTGACCCGGTAATCGCTTCTATCAGTCCCGCGGGCTGCGGAGACTGTTATTACTGCAATATCGGACTTTCCAATCAATGCATAAACAACAGAATTACACTGGCTGGGCCTGGCAGATATGTAAACAGCAAAGGTCAGCGCCTTACACAGTTTGCAGGGGCGATAGCGGGATTTGCGGAATATGCCACAATACCTGAGGCTAATGTGGTAAAGATACCGGAAGACATGCCTCTTGACCTGGCGTCGCTGCTGGGATGCGGTGTCATATCCGGGTTCGGCGCTGTTGTGAACAGGGCAAAGGTTCAGCCCAACAGCAGTGTCCTGGTAATGGGAGCGGGAGGGGTTGGGCTTAATGCCATTCAGGGTGCTGTCTTTTGCGGCGCCTTTCCTGTTATCGCGGTTGATGTGCTTGACAGCAAACTGGAAAACGCGAAGACATTCGGGGCCACTCACACAATCAACGCGAAGACCGAAAAAGACCCCATCAGCAAGGCGTTTGAGATAACTTATGGAAGGGGCGCGGATTGCGTGATTATTGCTGTCGCAGGTCTTGATATATTGAGGCAGGGATTCATGATGTCATCAGTGGAAGGCGCCACTGTTATTATAGGCCATGGATTTGGTGAACAGCTTTCCGCCTTCAGCCCCCTGGATTTCATGCTGGGAAGAAAACTCACAGGAAGCGCTATGGGCGCCACCAGGCCGCGCCTGGATATCCCCCGGCTTATAGAATTATATAAGAATGGCCGTCTCAAACTGGATGAGCTGGTAAGTGGCCATTATCCGTTTGAAGAAATAAATGAAGCAATAGCCTCCATGGAAAGGGGCGAGGCAATCAGAAATGTTATAATGTTTGATTAGTATCCATATTTAACAAAAAGGAGAAGACAGATGATTCCAGAGAAGTATGCAAAGTATTACAAAAGTAAACCCGTTATGGATTTTACCAAACTCTATCCCGAGTTGACGTCGCCTTCCTTCCACATTCACGGGAAGGAATGGGGTTCAGGCTACCGAATGGATTGGTTCTGCGTGACAGAACCGTTCCTCATGATCAATGATCCTCACACGCATGAGTTTGACCAGTTTCTGGCCTTTCAGAACGCTGATGCCACCAGGGTGAACGAATTTGACGCCGAGGTATGGCTTCATCTCGGTCCCGAGGGTGAACAGGAAAAGCTGGTTATTACCGAGAGCTGTTTTGTCTATGTCCCTGCGGGCATGGTTCATACACCCCTGGAGTTCAGGGTGATAAACAAACCCATAGTTTTTATGGATATAGCCCTGACAGCAAAGTATGTAAGAAAACCCGAGGATGAAACAAAACCCGTGATGTCCGAGGATTAGTCAGTAACTAAAAAAGGGAGATGAGTATTGTCTTCCCGCTTCCCTGAAACAGACTGATAGAATGCCGTTGGACTCAAAGGTTCCAATGGCATTTTTAAAATAAGAGAAAGGAATATAACCATGACAATCGAAGAATATAACAGGTATGGGGAAGAGCTTGAACAGCTTCTGTTTCTCAAGGATTCCATAATAGCAATAAAGATGATTGAAAAGGAGTCTGATATCCCTGAATGCGCGTTCAGGCCGAAAAAAGACAAAGGCTGCCACCTGGCACAGTGCCAGGCCTTTGCCCTGACAAAAAGACAGGGTAAGACCATTGCTATGCTCAAGGAGGATCACTGGTGCTTTGCACCCCTTATGGCCTATGGCCTGGTTGAAGACCCTGATGATGAATTTATCAAAAGTACCACAAATTTTCCATGTTTTGAACTGGGAAAATATCTTGGAATGGTCACGGCGCCTCTCAAGAGCGCGGTGTTTGAGCCGGATATGGCGATGATTTACGCGGAGCCGGCACAGGTGAGAAAACTGCTTATGGCGGTTAAACAGGGGGAAAAGATAAATATTATCTCGGAATTTGATCCTATTGATTCCTGCGCCTATGCCGTGGTGCCGGTTATAGAAAAGAATGAATACAGGATTACTATTCCGGACCCCGGCGAATACGCCCGAACGGCCGTAAGGGATGATGAACTGATATTTTCCATACCAAAGGCCAGAATACCAAAGATTGTTGAGTCGTTAAAACAGGTGGAGGAGATGAACAAACAGCATACTTTCTGGGATATTGAAATGATGCCTGATTTTACGAGGCCGGATTTCTACAAGAGGGTATTTGAGAAGTGGGGGCTGGATACTGAATAATAAAGGAGAGAATATGGCAAAAACGTGGAAAGAAATGACACCGAACGAAAGGCAGCAGGAGAGGTTTGAAAAATGGATGAATCCCTCTAATGCCGGATTCAAGTCCGATGAGGTGAAGAGGCTTTACACGCAGCGTGTCAGGAGGGTTATTGAAGCCATTACACTCAATACGCCGGACCGGGTGCCCACACTTTCACCGGCAAATTTTCTTCCCTGTTTTCTATATGGTGTGAGTTGCAGGGACTTTATGTATGACATTGATCTGGCAGTTGAAACATGGCTTCGTTTTGCTCAGGAATACCCCAGCGACCTTATGAAGGGGCCTTCCTACTGCGGGATTGGCAAGGCCCTTGAACTGCTTGATTATCAGCTCTATAAGTGGCCCGGACACGGCCTGCCGGATAATGTGGTCTTTCAGGCGGTGGAAGGGGAGTGGATGAAGGAGGAGGAGTATCATCTCATGATCGATGATCATTCCGATTACTGGCTGAGATATTACATGCCGCGCATATTTGGCGCTCTCGATCCCCTGAAGACTCTGCTGCCCTTAAACCGGATTACTGAAATTCCCTACGTGGGCCAGATAGCCGGGTTTGGTCTGCCCGGTGTGCGAGAGACCTTCAACAGGATGGCCGACGCGGGTGAAATCCTTATAAAGGTGCGCGAAGCCCTTGGCCGTTACCGAATGACTATAATGAATGAGATGGGTTATCCTATGAGTACCGGCGGCAGCGCCAAGGCGCCATTTGATGTTATTGCGGATACAATGCGAGCATCGCGCGGTATGATAATGGATATGTTCCGCAGAAAGGATATGATAATAAAGGCAATGGAGCGCGTTACGCCTTTACAGGTAAAAGGTGGTGTCGGGGATGTAAATATCAGTAATAATCCGCTGGTGTTCATGCCTCTGCATAAAGGCGCGGACGGGTTCATGTCTGACGAACAGTTTAAAACCCTTTACTGGCCGGGCCTGAAGGATGTTATACTGGGCCTTGTGGAAGAGGGATGCGTGCCGATGCTTTTAGCCGAAGGGCGTTATGATTCACGGCTTAAGTATCTGAAGGAACTTCCAAGGGGAACCACCATCTGGTGGTTTGACCAGACTGACCTGACTGAAGCAAAAAGAGAGGTGGGCGACACAGTTTGTATTGCAGGCAATGTACCGACCAGTCTCATGGTTACGGGAAGCGCTGCTCAGGTGGATGAATATTGCAGAAAATTGATAGAGATCTGCGGTGATGGAGGAGGTTATATTTTGACTACGGGGGCAGCGCTTGATGAAGGCAAGGCGGATACAACAAGGGCATTGCTGGAATCCGTGGAGAAATATGGAAGGTATTAATTCGGTGGGGTGTAATCCGCCGTCGCTCGAAGCTATGGCGCGATAAAATGGCGAGACAAGAACCCCACCCTTCTACGTCGCTAAAGGAGCACTTATGTAGGGTGGCATTTTATATGCCACCGGAGGCAATGGATAACCTATCGGTTGACACAATTTAACAAAAAAACTATACTTGTTGAACTCGTAAAAAGTCGGATTTTTGCTTTTTCTGTCATTCCCGCGAAGGCGGGAATCCAGTGTTTTAAGGTGCTTATAGATTCCCGCCGGAGTTTATCCCGGACTTGATTCGGGGCGGGAATGACATTTTCGGGACTTTTTACGAGTTCATCATACTTTAAAACCAATAAATCAGGCTGTTAACCCGGTCTTTTATTGTACCGGGAATAAAAAAAGAAAGGAAAAAGGAAATTGGCTGATATTATTCGAACAATACCGGAACCCAATAAAACAGTTGATGTTGTGAGGGAATGTGATGTTGTCGTTGTGGGAGGCGGGCCGGGAGGTATAGGCGCCGCTGTTTCCGCTGCGCGCAATGGAGCGGATACCGTGCTAATAGAGCGCTATGGACACCTGGGGGGCATGGGCACAGGCGGCCTTGTCACTATTATTCCGAACCTTTCCGATTTCGATGGAAAACTTCAGATCGGCGGCATAAACCAGGAGTGGATAGAAAGGCTTACTGCTAGAGAGGCTGAAATGCATCCCCCCGAGGAGATATGGGGCTCGGATGACAGAAGACTGGTCAACTATTATAACGAGAGGTCATTCTTCTTTGTTCGTGAAGGCCGCATTATATATTCCTCGCTTATAGACGCCGAGATCTCAAAATGCATAATGAATGACATGGTCAATGAGGCAAAGGTAAAGACATACCTCCATACCTGGGGAACCATGCCCATAATGGATGGGAATAAACCCATTGGTGTGATATTCGAGAGCAAATCAGGCCGGCAGGCGGTTATGGCAAAGGTGGTTATAGACTCCACAGGCGATGGAGACCTGCTTCCCTTCACGGGCGCTGGATTTGATGTTGACATAGACCCAAGGATTCGAATAGCCAACCTGTCGCTTTGCTACTGGATAGACAATGTAAACCTCACGAAGGTGGATGACTGGCGCAAGGAAAATCCCGCCAAATGGAGCGATCTGATGATGGATCTGATGAAACAGGGCGGTCACCCCTGGTTTATGAGAAGCAACCTTAAGAACCAGGAGAATGTAGTCTGGATTCACCCGAGGTATCCAAACAGCAGCCAGATTGATAATGAGGAACTGACAAGGGTTGAAATGCTGGGTCGCAGAAAGATGCTTCTGACACATGAATTTTACAAGAAGAATATTCCCGGTTTTGAGAACAGCTTTATTGTTTTGAGCAGTCCACAGCTAGGCACAAGGGGCGCCAGAAGGGTGCATGGGGACTATATGCTGACCACGAAGGATCTGTCCCTGAATGAGCCGTTTGAAGATACAATAGCCATATTCCCGGACCTTGACAGAGGTGAGATCTCCCTTAATTCGCAGCACACCTTTATACCATACCGCACACTGCTGCCAAAGGGGGTTGATAATATGCTGGTTGCCTGCAGGGCATTTTCATCTGATCAGGATGCCAATAACTGGTTTAATCTCATACCCCACTGTGTGGCCATCGGTGAGGCCGCAGGCACTGCCGCAGCCCTTTCACTGGATCAGGGTGTGAGTGTCAGAGATGTGGATATTCTGTCTCTGAGAAAGAGACTCGCGGCCCAGAACGTGATTCTGCCGGATGCCTATCCTGAAAAATACAACAGAGCAAAACCTGATGAGATAGCAGTGTTTGAAGCGCCCTTTTTTGGAGGTCCGCCACCATCGGCGACCGCGCCTCAGCACTAGAAAACGATCAGAAAATAAAAAGGCCCATTCAAAAATGAATGGGCCTTTTAAAGTTGTAAGTCAATCAATCGGTTAGAGATCTCTGTCAATCTCTGTCCTCACCGCGCGGCCGATCTTTTCCATGGAATAGGGCTTTCTGATATAGGCTCCCACACCCAATTCCTGGGCCTTTCTGACACGCTCGGTTTCCGAAAACCCGCTGGCTATAATAGCCCTTTGCCCGGGGTGGTATTTAATCACCCTTTTATATGTCTCCAGACC